>JAUHYB010000182.1 GCA_030426745.1 bacterium | reverse complement strand
TGGTCGGAGTTCGTCAGCCACAGGCGACCCGTCGCGTCGAGCTCCATCGCGAAGCTGGAGGCCAGCGTCAGCCCCGCCGCGTTCGCGCCGTTCGTGCCGTCGAAGAACACGCCGTGCTCGCCGGCGTCGTGGGCGTCGCCGTCGCCGTTCAGGTCGGTGAACCACAGCACCTGGTCCTGCGTGCTGTCGTTCAGGTACAGCACGCCGTCCGGCGACCACGCGAGCGCGCACGGGTTGCCCAGCACCAGGGGGCCGACGGCGTCGTCGTAGAAGATCGTCGCCTCGCCCGGGCCGTTCATCTCGCCGTCTCCGTCGAGGTCGACGAGGCGCCAGACGGCGTCCGTCGAGCTGTCCGCGACGAACACGACCGGTCTCCGTACGAACGCGTCCCCCGCGGCGGCGGCGGGCGCGGCGGCCGCGGCGGTGAGGGCGGCCAGGGTCAGGAGCGGGACGGAGCGGCGCGTCATCGGAGACGAGCGGAGGCGGAACCTCCGCCGGGGCTCTAGGCTATCCGACGTCGGCCGCGGCCGACAGTGTTCCCGTTCCACGCCCCGACCCGCACCGCTTCCATGCGTCGTCCCTCGATCCGTGCCGCGTTCGGCACGCTGTGCTTCACCTTCGCCGCGCTCACCGGCTCCTTACGCGCTCAAGACGCGCCCGCCGCGAGCGCCGACACCTTGCTGCAACGCGTCGTCGTGATCGGCGCCAGCGCCAGCGACGGCTTCGGCCTGGAAGCCGAGCTGGAGACCCCCGCCGGCCTCGAGGTCTTCCTGGACGCCGCCTGGACCGCGCCGCGCGCGAAGGTCGTGTCGCACGCGACGAACCAGTTCTTCTTCGACCCGCTCGGCGTCGGTCGCGACCAGGTCGACGCCGCGCTCGAGGCGAAGCCCACGCTGGTCTTCGCCGTCGACTTCGCGTTCTGGTTCGGCTACGGCGTGCAGGCGTCGGACGACGCGCGGCTCGCGCTGCTCGACAAGGGGCTCGCCATGCTCGACGAGCTCGAGGCGCCGATCCTGCTGGGCGACTTCCCCGACATGCGCCCGGCGCTGAAGGGCGAGGGGCCGTTCGGGCAGCCGATGCTGATGCCCAGCCAGATCCCGTCCGTCGAGGCGATCGCGCGCCTGAACGCGCGGCTCGACGAGTGGTCCGCCGAGCGCCCGCGCGTGCTTCGCGTGCCGCTGGCCGACTTCGTGGCGCGCCTGCAGACCGGGCGCGATCTGGAGCTGCGCGGCCAGCGCTGGTCGAAGGACGAGTCGGGTCGCCTGCTGCAGCGCGACCTGTTGCACCCCTCGGTCGAGGGGACGGCCGCGATGGCGCTGCTCGCGCTCGACGCGCTCGAGCGCGGCCGCGAGGAGGTCGCGCCGGACGACGTGAAGTGGAAGGTCGACGAGGTCGTCGAGGGCGTGATGGAGACCACGCGCCCCGCGCGCGAAGCGCGCCGCGCCAAGCGCGCCGCGCGCGAGGAGCGCATGCGCAAGCGCAAGCAGGAGCGCGAGGGCGACGGCGACGGTGACGGCGACGAGCCCGCCGGCGGCGAGGACCGGAGCGCCGCGCCCGAGGAACGACGCGCCGCGTGAGCCCGCGCTTCGAGACGATCGACTGGTACGACGTCCCGCGCTACTACGACCTCGTCTTCGACGAGGACACCGAGCGCGAGGCCGACTTCCTGGAGGCGATGCACGCGCGCTTCGGCCGCGCGAAGGCGGGCGCGGGCGCGCGGCGCGTGCTGGAGCCGGCGTGCGGTTCCGGCCGCCTGGTCGAGGCGCTCGCGCGTCGCGGCTGGAGCGTGCAGGGCTTCGACCTGTCCGCGCCGATGCTGGACCACGCGCGCGAGCGGCTCGACGCCGCGGGCCTCGACGCCGCGCTCTACCGCGCGTCCATGGAGGACTTCCGCGCGCGCGGTCGCGTCGAGCTCGCGCACTGCCTGGTCAGCACCTTCAAGTACGTCCTGCGCGAGCGCGACGCCGAAGCCCACCTCGCCGGCGTCGCGCGCGCGCTCGTGGTCGGCGGCCTCTACGTGCTCGGCTTCCACCTGTCCGAGTACGACGTCGACCAGCGCACGCGCGAGCGCTGGGTCGCGCGCGACGGCGACACGGAGGTCGTGTGCAACATCCAGAGCTGGCCGCCCGACCGCCGCCGCCGGCTGGAGCGCGTGCGCTCGCGGCTGCGCGTGACCGAGGACGGGCGCGAGCGCCGCACCGAGACGAACTGGACCTTCCGCACCTACGACGCGCGGCAGGTCCGCCGGCTGTTGCGCGCGGTGCCGGAGTTCGAGCACGTCGCGACCTACGACTTCACCTACGACCTGGACGCGCCGCGCGAGCTGGACGACTCGCAGCTCGACGTCGTGCTCGTGCTGCGCAAGCGCGCCGCCGCGCGCCGCCCCGGCTGAGCGCGCCGCGACGCGGGCTCTGCGCGGGCGGGGCGCCCCCGCCCGGCGCGCGCGCGCCGGTCGTCCGCTCTCCCCCGGTCCCGGTCGACGGGACCGGCGGCCTGTGCCAAGATCCCCGGGCCGCCCCGAGTTCCCCGGAGCGGCGCCAAGAACGCGCCCACGTCCGGCCGATCTTCCCCGTATCCCGACGGCTCTCCCCTCCCGCGACCTCGACCCCAGCGCTCCCATGTCCCGCACCCTCCTCATCGCCGGCCTGTTCCTCGCCGCGGGCCTCGGCGCCGGCTACCTCCTCGCGTCGCGCGGCGCCGTCGCGCCCGACGACGACGGCGACGGACGGGCGGCCCGCGCCGACGCGACCTCCACGGACGACGGGGGCGACGACGACACCGGTGAGGACGCCGAGGGCCGGCCCCGGCCGGGCTTCCGCCAGCTCCCCGGCCGCTGGCGCCCCGCCGCGGACGCCGACGCCGGCGGCACCGAGGACGAACCCACCGCGATCGGCGACCTGGGATACGCGGGCGGCTACGAGCCCGCGGGCGAGCGCAGCGGCGTCGTCTTCCACCGACCGGAGCTCGCGCAGCAGGGCCTGAACCTGTGCTACGACGGCGGCGGCCCGCGCGCCACGCTGGTCGACATGGACGGAAACGTCCTGCACGAGTGGTTCTACGAGCTGCGCGACCTGATCGGCCCCGAGGAGATCCAGCGCATCTCCGAGACCTTCGGCAAGGTGCCGGACAAGTACGGCTACTTCCGCCGCGCGCACGCGCTGCCGACCGGCGAGCTGATCGCGATCTTCGCCGACGCGGCGGTCGTCAAGCTGTCGCGCGACTCGGAGATCGTCTGGTCGTGGCTCGGCAACCCGCACCACGACCTGTGGATCGACGACGAGACGGGCCGCATCCACGTGCTGACCCGCAAGATCAAGGTGATCCCGCGCTACGCGAAGGACCGCGAGAGCGCCGAGGACTTCATCACGATCCTGTCCCCCGACGGCGAGCTCATCGACGAGATCTCCATCCTCGAAGCCTTCGAGCAGTCCGACTACGCCTCGCAGAAGCACATCATCCCGCGCGGTGGCGACCTGCAGCACACGAACACGCTGGAGGTCTTGCAGGGCCGCCTGGCCGACCGCTCGCCGGCCTTCGCGAAGGGCAACTACCTGATCTCCTGCTGCCGCACGGACACGATCGCGGTGATCGACGCGAAGACGCGCAAGGTCGTCTGGTCGCTCGCCGGCGCGTGGCACCGCCAGCACCAGCCGACGATCCTGGAGAACGGCAACATGCTGCTGTTCGACAACCGCGGCCACCACAACCGCAGCAAGGTGATCGAGTTCGACCCGTTCACCCAGGAGATCTTCTGGGCCTACCGGCACTCGAAGCAGACGCCGTTTTGGACGCAGACCTGCGGATCGAACCAGCGCCTGGAGAACGGCAACACGTTGATCACCGAGACCGACACGGGGCGCGCGTTCGAGGTGAACCGCGAGGGCAAGATCGTGTGGGAGTACTACACTCCGAACCGCGCGGGCACCGACGACGAGTTCATCGCGACCTTGTTCGAGGTCATCCGCCTGCCCGCGGACTACTTCCGGGACTGGACCTTCGAGTGAGGCGCGCGGAGGCCCGCGGCCTCCGCCCGGTCACATCCCGAAGATCAGGACGCGCCCCGCGCAGGAGTTCGCGCGCGGGTCGCCCAGCACCAGCTCCTCGCCCGGCGTCTGCGCGTCGAGGTCGCCGCGCGTCGTGCCGAACGCCCAGTAGACCGCGCCCGCCGGCACCGGCACGACGAGCGGCGCCGCGGCCGGATCGCCCGGGTCGTAGATGTGCAGCTCGCGGTCCTCGAGCGCCACGACCACCGCGCTCGGCTTCTCGTCGCCGTCCAGGTCGACCAGGCTGACGTCGAAGCCGAACAGGCCCTTGTAGGACGGCGTCGTGTCCGGCAAGGCGGCGACGCGCGTGTAGTCCTTCCCGGTGAACAGGTACGCGCCGCCCGTGTCCTCCTGCCCGCCGACGCAAGTGCCGCCGATCGGCTCCTTGCGCTGGGCGCCGATCAGGATCAGTCCGTCGCGCGCGTCGAAGCCCTTCGCGTAGCGCGGGCCGAAGTCGCACGGCACGACGTCCGGGTCGTCCAGGCGCAGCGGCGGCGGGACGGGGATGCCTTGCGGCGCGACCACCGGCGACCGGTGCACGTACAGCGCGCCGGAGTACAGGCCCGCCGGCTGGTGGTTGCCGATCGCGGACACGAGCAAGTCGAGCGCGCCGTCGCCGTCCGCGTCCGCCAACTTGATCTTCCCGCCGTAGTAGCCGTTCACCGCGGGGTTCTGCGCGAAGGCCGGGTTCGCCAGCACGACCTCGACGCCCAGCAGCGAGCTGAAGACGTGCACCGTGCCGACGGCCGCGAAGCCGCCGACGCTGGAGCGCGCGGCGCCGACCGCGACGTCCGGGAGCGTGTCGCCGTCCAGGTCGCCCACCGCGATCGAGTTGCCGAACTCGCCGACGGAGGGGTACATGCTGAGCATCGGCGTGACCGAGCCGTCGCGAGACAGGACGTAGACCTCGCCGCGCGCGGAGAGCGACTTCGGGGCGCCGACGAACAGCTCTTCGCCCGGGATGCCGTCGATGTCGCCCTTCGCGACCGAGCCGCCGAAGTAGTCGCCGACCGGCTGCGGGCAGACCTGCACGAGGCCCGACGGCGTGAACACCAGCGGCCGCTCCGCGAAGAGGTCCGGCCCGCGGTAGACGTAGACCGCGTCGCGCCCGGGCTCGCCGACCGCCAGGTCGAGCGCGCCGTCGCCGTCGAAGTCGAGCGTCACGACGCGGTGGCCGAAGCTGCCCGACGCCCCCGTCTGGTCGGGGCAGGTGCCCGGCAACGGGCAGGGCGACTGGAGCACGTCGAAGGACTGCGCTCCCGCCGGGCCGCCGAGCACGGCGAGGGCGGCGAGGGCGGGGGCCGGGAAGAGGGCGGCGTGGAGGAGTCGGCGCATGGGATCGAGAACGAACGGGGAGCCCCGCAGGGTCCCTCGATCCTAGGTCACGACCGCGCGGTCGCGCCAGGGCGCCTTCCCGGGCCCGCCGCGCGCCCTCAGCGTGACGGCGGCTCCGGGGCCGCCGGCTCGCCCGCCAGCTCCCCCACCAGCAGCTCGCAGTCGATCGCGCCGTTCTTCCACGCGAGGCGCTCGAGGTCGTCCAGGCGCAGCGCCTTGGCCAGCTTCTCGTTGCCCGACAGGAGCGCCAGGTGGTACCCGGCGCACTCCGCGCGCAGGCGGTCGCCCAGCTCGCGGTACAGCGGCCACAGGCGATCGACCTCGCCCACGCGCTCGCCGTACGGGGGGTTCGTGACGATCCACGCGTTCCAGTTCGGCTTCGCAGGGAACGCGAGCGCGTCCTGCCGGCGCAGCTCGACGCGGTCCGCCACGCCGGCCGACGCGAGGTTCTCGCGCGCGCCCTCGAGCGCGTCCTCGCTGCGGTCGGAGCCGAACAAGGTCAGCTTGGACGGGAAGCGCGCGCGCTTCTTCGCGTCCTCGCGCATGCGCTGCCAGCGGTCGGCGCGGAAGCCGGGCAGGCGCTCGAAGGCGAACGACGCGCGCGCGAGTCCCGGCGCGACGTCGCCGGCGATGTGCGCGGCCTCGACCAGGATCGTGCCCGAACCGCAGAAGGGGTCGATCAGCGGCGCGCGGCCGTCCCAGCCCGACCGCAGCACCATCGCGGCGGCGAGCGTCTCGGCCAGCGGCGCGCGGCCCTGGAACTTGCGCCAGCCGCGCTTGTGCAGCGACGAGCCCGAGGTGTCGACCAGCAGCGTGCAGCGGTTGCGCGACAAGTGCGCGACCAGCCGCAGGTCGGGGTCGTGCTTGTCCACGTCGGGCCGCTTGCCCTCGCGCGCGCGGAACTGGTCGCAGACGGCGTCCTTCACGCGCTGCGCGACGAACAGCGAGTGGTCGATGACCGAGTCCTTCGCGTGGCCGTGCACGACCAGCGACCCGTCCGCCGACAGGAACCGCGACCAGTCGACGTCGCTCGCGCCGCGGTGCAACGCGTCGGCGTCCTTCGCGGGGAAGCGCGCGATGCGCATCAGCACGCGCACGGCCGTGCGCAGCTCTAGGTTCGCGCGCCACGCGTCCTCCATGCGCCCCTGGAAGGCCACGCCGCCGACCTGGCGCTCGTGCTTGCCCAGGCGCAGGCGCTTGACCTCCTCGTGCAGGACGGGTTCGAGGCCGGGGGCGCAGGTGGCGAAGAAGTGTGCGTTCATCGGTGACTCGTTCCGCGGGCCAGGCCGAGCGCGCGCTCGGTCGGCGACCAGTAGCGCGCGAACTCGACCTCGTCGAAGCCGGCCGCGCGCACGCGTCGCGACAGCTCGTCCCGGAGCTCGGCGAGGAGCGCGTGTTCGTCGGCGCCCAGCTCGACGCGCGCCGATTCGCCGTGGTGTCGCACGCGCAGGACG
>JAUHYB010000181.1 GCA_030426745.1 bacterium | reverse complement strand
GAGGAGCTCGAGCACCAGTGGAACGACGCGGAGATCGACGTCGCGGTCACGGCCGACTTCCTCTACGACCAGACGATCCGCGCGGCGCGCTCGAAGCTGTCGCCGCGCCACTACGTCGTCGCGTCGATCCCCGACTACATGGGCGTACCGCTGCGCTGGCTGGCGTCGCTGAAGCTGCGCCTGTCCAAGCCGCCGACGCTCGCGAAGGTCAAGTACGACGCGACGGTGCACGACTTCGACGCGCTCGTGCGCAAGAGCCGGCCCGACGCGCCGCGACCCGCGATCGACATGGACGAGATCGCCGTGCTGCAGTACACGGGCGGCACGACGGGCCGCTCGAAGGGCGCGGAGCTCACGCACCGCAACCTGTCGGCGAACGTGCAACAGTGCGAGAAGGTCCTGCTGGGCGGCGACGGCGGCAAGGACGAGGTCTTCCAGTGCTGCCTGCCGCTGTTCCACGTCTTCGGCATGACGGTCTGCATGAACCTGCCGTTGCGCATCGGCGCGGAGATCGTGCTGCAGCCGAACCCGCGGGACGTGCGCGAGCTGGTGAAGAACCTGGAGGGCCGGCGCGTGACGATCTTCCCGGGCGTGCCGGCGCTGTTCAACGCGGTGAACCACGTCAAGGGCATCGAGGACCGCGACCTCTCGTCGGTGCGCGTGTGCGTCTCCGGATCCGCGCCGATCGCCGACGACGTGTTGAAGCGCTTCGAGCAGCTGACCGGGTCCCGCATCCTCGAGGGCTTCGGCCTGAGCGAGACGTCGCCCGTCACGCACGTGAACCCGCTGACCGGGCTGCGCAAGATCGGCTCGATCGGCGTCCCCGTGCCCGACACCGACGCGCGCATCGTCAGCGCGGACGACGGCACGACCGAGCTGCCCACCGGCGAGGTCGGCGAGCTGTTGCTGAAGGGTCCGCAGGTGATGCGCGGCTACTGGAAGCAGCCCGAGGAGACGGCGAACGCGCTGACCGACGGGTGGTTCCACACCGGCGACCTGGCCTCGATCGACGAGGACGGCTTCTTCCGGATCGAGGGCCGGATGAAGGACATGATCAACTGCAACGGCCTGAAGGTGTACCCCGACGAGGTCGACGGGATCCTCGCGTCGCACCCCGCCATCCTGGAGGCCGCGACGATCGGCGTGCCGCACCCGCGCCGCATCGAGACCGTGAAGTCGTTCATCGTGCTGAAGGAAGGCGCGACGGCCGACCCGGACGAGATCCGCGAGTTCTGTCGCGAGCACCTGGCGGAGTACAAGGTGCCCGACGAGATCGAGTTCCTGGACGAGTTGCCGAAGAGCAACGTGATGAAGGTGCTGCGCCGCGACCTGCGCGCGCGCGAAGAGCGCGAGCGTGCCGCGAACGACTGACGCGGGCCTGCCGTGGCGGGGCGCGCTGCTGGCCGCGCCCGTCGCGCTCGTGCTGCTCCTGTGGAGCGGCGCCATCGGGACGTTCGCGCTGCTCGCGCCGCGCGTCGTGCGCCCGCGGTTGGGGCGCTGGGTGCGGCCGTGGGGTCGCTTCGGGCTGGCGGCCTTCGGCGTGCGCGTCGAGCTCGAGGGCGCCGAGCACCTCTACGCGGACGAGCCGCGGCTGGTGCTGTTCAACCACGTCAACGTGCTCGACATCCTGCTGATGGCGGCGATCGCGCCGGACCGTCCGCTGGTGCTGTACAAGCGCGAGCTCGGGCGCGTGCCGCTCCTGGGCTGGGCCTTCCGCGCGACCGGGATGATCGCCGTCGACCGCGCCGACCGCGAGCGCGCCATCGCGTCGGTTTCCGAGGCCGGCCGGCGCATCCGCGACGAGCGCGGCGCCGTGATCATGTCGCCGGAGGGCACGCGGTCGCGCGACGGCGTGCTGTTGCCGTTCAAGCTGGGCGCGTTCCACCTCGCGTGCACGACCGGCGTGCCGCTCGTGGTGTTGCTGCTGCGCGGGCTGGAGGAGCGCTTGCCGCCCGGCGCGTGGTTCGTCCGCCCCGGCGCGCTGCGCGTCACCGCGGCGCCGCCGATCGACACCTCGGCGTGGACGCCCGAGGAGGTCCGCGAGCGCGCGGACGAGGTGCGCGCGCGCTTCCTGGCCGGATTGGGGCAAGCGGACGCCGCGGGCGACGCGCCGCTGTAGGCGCCGGAGCCGCTCCCGTCCGCTCGCTGCGCTCGCAGTCCTCTCCGCTCTCGCCGAGCGCACCCGCGCGCTAGAGTGCGCGCATGGACACGAACGCACGCCTCGCCGTCGTCGGGCTGGGAACCATGGGGCGCACGCTGGTGCGCGGGCTGCTGGACGCGGGCCGCGACCCGTCCGGGATCGTCGGCGTCGCGCGGCGCGAGGAGTCCGCGCGCGACGCCGCGGAGCAGCTCGGGATCGACGCCGCGACGGACCTCGCGGACGCCTGCGCGTCGGCCGGCACGATCCTGTTGTGCGTCAAGCCCAAGCAGCTCGCCGACGTCGTCTCCGAGCTCGCGGCCTGTGACGCGCTGGACCACGATCCGCTGCTGGTGTCGATCGCGGCCGGCGTCGCGACGCGCGCGATCGAGGCGACGGCGCGGCGCGAGCTGCCCGTCGTGCGCGCGATGCCCAACACGCCGTGCCGCATCGGCGAGGGCATGACGGTGCTCAGCGCCGGCCGCTCCGCCGCCGACGCGCACCTCGACGTCGCCGAAGCGCTGTTCACGCCGCTCGGCCGCGTGCTGCGGCTGGACGAGGAGCACATGGACGCCGTCACCGGGCTGTCCGCGTCGGGGCCGGCCTTCGTGTACGTGATCATCGAGGCGCTCAGCGAGGGCGGCGTGATGGTCGGCCTGCCGCGCGCCGCGGCGACGGAGCTGGCCGCGCAGATGGTGCAGGGCGCGGCGCGCATGGTGCTGGAGAGCGGCAAGCACCCCGCCGCGCTGAAGGACGAGGTGACGACGCCCGCGGGCTGCACGATCTCGGCGCTGCTCGCGCTGGAGGACGGCCGCTTGCGCAGCGTGCTGGCGCGCGGCGTGCAGGAAGCGACCGTCGCCGCCGCGCGGCTGGGCGAGCGATCGGCGTCCGGCTTCCGCGAGCCTCCGCCGCGCTCCGTGCGCTGATCCGCCGCGGCCCCTCGCACGCGCGCCGCCGATGCTAGGATCTCGCGCCCGCGTCCCAGCCGGTCCCGCAGCACGCCCACGAATCACACGATGAAGATCGCCTGCATCGGAGGCGGCCCCGCCGGCCTCTACTTCGCCATCCTGATCAAGAAGGCCTACCCGGACGCGGAGGTCGACGTCCACGAGCGCAACCGCGCCGACGACACCTTCGGCTGGGGCGTCGTCTTCTCGGACGAGACGCTCGGCAACTTCGAGCAGGCCGACCCCGAGTCCTTCCGCGAGATCACCAAGCGGTTCATCTACTGGAAGGACATGGACACCTATTACCGCGACACCTGCGTCCGCACGACGGGACACGGGTTCTGCGGGTTCCCGCGCAAGGAGCTGCTGCTGGTGCTGCAGGAGCGCGCGGCCGAGCTGGACGTCGGGCTGCACTTCGAGGCGGAGGTCGACGACCTCGCGCGCTTCGCCGACTGCGACCTGATCGTCGCGTCCGACGGCATCAACAGCTTCATCCGCGAGCAGCACGCCGAGCACTTCCGGCCGCACCTCGACTGGCGCAAGTGCAAGTTCAGCTGGCTGGGCACGACCAAGCCGCTTGAGGCGTTCACCTTCGTCTTCGAGGATACCGAACACGGCCTGTTCCAGGTCCACGCGTACCCCTTCGCCGACGGCCTGTCGACGTGGATCGTCGAGTGCCGCGAGGAGACGTGGAAGGCCGCCGGCCTGGACACGGCGACCGAGGAGGAGACCGCGCGCTTCGTGAAGGAGCTGTTCGCCGACTACCTCGACGGCCACGACGTCCTGACCAACCGCTCGGTGTGGCGGACCTTCCCCACCGTCACGAACGAGACGTGGCACCACGACAACATCGTGTTGATCGGCGACGCCGCGCACACGGCGCACTTCTCCATCGGGTCGGGCACGAAGCTGGCGATGGAGGACGCGATCGCGCTGGCGCAGGCGTTCGTCGAGCACGGGACGCAGGACGTCCCTGCGACGCTCGCGGCGTACCAGGACGCGCGCTACGTCGACGCGCTGAAGGTCCAGAAGTCGGCGCAACCGAGCCTGGAGTGGTTCGAGAACTCCGCGCGCTACCTGGGCCAGCACCCGCTGATCTTCCAGTTCAACCTGATGTCGCGCTCGAAGCGCATCACGTGGGACAACCTGACGATGCGTGACCCCGAGCTGATGGCGCGCGTCGCGGAGCGGTTCCGCGAGGAGTGCGGCGCGCCGCTCGCGTCCGACGGTTCCGTCCCCGCGCCGATCTTCACGCCCTTCCGCGTCGGCGAGATGGAGGTCGTGAACCGCGTCGCCGTGTCGCCGATGTGCCAGTACTCGGCCGAGGACGGCACGGTGAACGACTGGCACCTGATGCACCTGGGCGCGCGCGCCGTCGGCGGCGCGGGCCTGGTGATGACGGAGATGACCGACGTCCTGCCCGAGGGGCGCATCAGTTACGGCTGTGCCGGCATGTACGCGGACGAGCACGTCGCCGCGTGGAAACGCATCGTCGACTTCGTGCACGCGAACTCCGCCGCCAAGATCGGCGTGCAGCTCGCGCACGCCGGGCGCAAGGCGTCGACCACGCTGCCGTGGGTCCCCGGCGGCGACCGACCGCTGACCGAGGCGCAGGGCGCGTGGACGACCTACGGGCCGTCGGCGATCCCCTTCGACGAGGGCTGGCCCGCGCCGGTCGAGATGACGCGCGACGACATGGACCGCGTGCGCGACGCGTTCGTCGCGGCGGCGCGGCGCAGCGAGCAGGCCGGCTTCGACCTGATCGAGCTGCACATGGCGCACGGCTACTTGCTGTCGAGCTTCCTGTCGCCGCTGTCGAACCGGCGGACCGACGAGTACGGCGGCGACCTGGAAGGCCGCGCGCGCTTCCCCCTCGAGGTCTTCGACGCCGTGCGCGCCGCCTGGCCCGCCGCGAAGCCGCTGATCGTGCGCATCTCCGCGACGGACTGGATGGACGACGCGGGCGAGGGCTTCACGCTGGACGACGCGGTCGCGTTCGCGCGCCTGCTGAAGGCGCGCGGGTGCCCGCTGATCGACGTCTCGAGCGCCGGCAACTCGCCGGAGTCGAAGCCGGTCTACGGCCGCATGTACCAGGTGCCGTTCGCCGAGCGCATCCGGTACGAGGCGGAGATCCCCGTGATGGCCGTCGGCGCGATCCAGGGCGCCGACCACGCGAACACCGTGGTCGCCGCGGGGCGCGCGGACCTGGCCGCGATGGCGCGGCCGCACCTGGCGGAGCCCCACCTGACGCTGCACGCGGCCGAGCGCTACGGCTTCCGCGACCAGTTCTGGCCGAACCAGTACCTGGCGGCGAAGCCGCGCGGCTGAGCGGACCGCTGATCGGCGCCGCCCGCGGGACGGGCCGGGCCGAGCCGGGCCGGGAGGAGGGGCGCGCGGCGGCGAGCCCCGCCTCCGCCGGCCGCCGGCCGTCGCCCTTTCGCCTCCTCGCCCCCCCATCCCGTCGCCCGTCGCCCCGTCCGTCGCCCCGTCCGTCGCGCCGCGCGAGCGCCCGCGGCAGATCCCGGAACGTTCGGTACGATGTGAAGCGTTCCTTCACATTCGCGACCCCCAAACCCGAAAGGCTGCGCCGATGGCTCCCCCCACGCGCGTCCCGTCGTTCCTCGCGTCCATCGTCCTCGCCCCGACGCTCGCCCTGGCCGGCGGCGTCGACCCCTGCCCCGAGGTCGGCCCCGTCCAGCACTGGACCGGCGGCGGCCAGATCTCGTGCGCGTGCTTCGTGCCCGGCGAGGAGCTCGGCGCGATCTTCGAGGCGGACCCGTCGGAGTACCCGATCGAGGTCCTGCGCGTCGGCTTCGGCTGGGGCTCGCAGTTCGGCGGCGCGCCGCAGAGCCTGGAGCAGGCCATCCACCTGTACGACGGCGCGCTCCCGAACCCCGGGTCGCCGATCTTCACGCTGCCGGGCCCGGTGATGAACGACGGGTTCATCAACGAGTTCGACATCTCGATCGTCCCCGGCAACAAGGTAATCAACAGCGGCCCGTTCACGGTGACGCTGGAGCTCGCGAACGCGTCGGGCATCTTCAACGCGAACCCGGCGCACGACGGCAACGGGTGCCAGCCCGGCCGCAACGTCGTCTACGACAACTTCGGCGCCTGGCACGACGCCTGCTCGCTCGGCGTCACGGGCGACTGGCAGGTCCACGTCGTGTACCGCTCGCTGTCGTGCGGCCCGCAGGCGGTCGGCACGCCGCTGTGCTTCGGCGACGGCAGCTTCACGCTGTGCCCCTGCGGCAACGACGCCGCGCTCGGCTCGGGCGCCGGCTGCCAGAACTCGAACGGCGAGGGCGCGATCCTGGCCGGCAGCGGGTCCGACGTGGTCGCGAACGACGACCTCGTGCTGGACGTCGTGCAGGCGCGCGCCGGCGTCCCCGGCCTGTTCCTGCAGGGGACGACCACGATCTCGACGCCGTTCAAGGACGGCATCCTGTGCGTCGGCAACCCCACCGAGCGCCTGGAGGTCGCGTTCACCGACGCGCAGGGCGCCGCGGTCTCGACCGTGTCGATCGTGACCGAGGGCGGCGTCGTCGCGGGCCAGACGCGGACCTACCAGTACTGGTACCGCGACCCGGGCGGCGTGAGCCCGTGCGGCAGCGGCTCGAACTTCACCAACGCGGTGCGGGTCGTCTGGATGTAGCGCGACGGCGCGCAGCGCAACCCGAAGGCTCGGTGTCCTAGAGGGATCGTGCCGGGTGCAGACTCGTCGGGTTAGCGGACGGCGGCGGCCTTGCGGCCGCCGCCGGC
>JAUHYB010000180.1 GCA_030426745.1 bacterium | reverse complement strand
CGTCCGCCTGCGAGGGCGCCGCCGCCGCGCCGGGGCCGGGGTGCGACCGACCCGCTCCGTCGACGTTGCGGCACGCGAGTTCGATCGGGACGAGGGCGATGAGGCCGAGCAGCAGGGCGGCGCGGGGTGCGTTCATGGAGGGAGGGCGCGGAGGTCGGGCGGGCGAGCGGGGCGCCGATCCTACTCGAAGCCCCTCCCGCCACGAATCCGCGACCGGCTCGCCCCCTCGCGCCGGAGGGACCGCGCCCGAGCCTGGAACCACGTCGCGGCTACGGCCGGCCCACGCGCCAGCCGCGCCAGACGTCCAAGGCCGGGAGCTCGGCCGTGAAGCGCAACGGATCGCGGGTCGTCGGGTGCGCCAGCTCCAGCGCGCGCGCGTGCAGCGCGATGCTCCTGTCCGGCAGCGCGTCCGGGGCGCCGTACTTCAGGTCGCCCGCCAGCGGCGTCCCCAGCGCGCGGCACGCGACGCGCAGCTGGTGCGCGCGCCCGGTCAGCGGCTCCAGCTCCACCAGCGACGCGCCGCCCCGCGTCTCGAGCACGCGCCACCGCGTGCGCGCCGTCCGCGACCCCTCGCGCGGCTCGCGCACGACGTGCACGCGGTTCTTCGCGCGGTCCTTCCACAGCTCCTGCTCGAGCTCCCCCGCCGCCTCGCGCGGCGCGCCGACCACGACGCCCCAGTAGGTCTTCGTCACCGTCCGCTCGCGGAACTGCGCGCCCAGCCGGTCCGCGCCCTTCGACGTGCGCGCGAAGCACACCACGCCGGACACCGGCCGGTCCAGGCGGTGCACCACGGCGAGGAACGCGCGTCCCGGCTTGTCGAACTCGCGCTCGACCCACGCGCGCGCGGCGTCGAACAGGCTCTCGTCGCCGGACTCGTCGGGCACCGTCGGGACGCCCGCCGGCTTGCTCACGACCAGCAGGTGGTTGTCGCAGTGGAGGACGCGCGGGTCCGGCGCCGCGGTCACGTCCCGAGCTCCAGCCCGCGCCACCAGCGCGCGCAGAAGCCGGCGGGCAGGCGCCGGTCGGATCCCTGCTCGGGCAGCGCCAGCTCCCCCACCGCGAGCGCGCCGCCGTCGAGCTCGCCGAGCAGGTTCGCGAACGCCAGCGGCGAGTAGCCCACGGCGTAGGTCGACAGCACCAGCGCCGCGCGGTCCGCCAGCAACGCGCCCGCCGCCTCGACGAGCGGCGCGAGCCCCTCCTCGAGCTGCCAGCGCTCGCCCTTCGGCCCGCGCCCGTAGTGCGGCGGGTCCAGCAGGATCGCCTCGTACGCCTTGCCGCGCCGCACCTCGCGCCGCGCGAACGCGAGGGCGTCGTCGACGATCACGCGGGCGGCGCGCTCGTCCACGCCCGACGCGGCCAGGTTGTCGCGCATCCACGCGATCGACTGCTTCGACGCGTCGACGTGCGTCACGTCCCACCCCGCGCGCGCGGCGAGCACCGACGCGGCGCCCGTGTAGCCGAAGAGGTTCAAGAGGCGCGGCCGCCCCGCGCCGAGCCCGCGCCGCACGGCGTCGATCCACGCCCAGTTCGCGGCCTGCTCGGGGAACAGCCCGACGTGCTTGAAGGGCGTCGGTCGGATCCAGAAGGACGCGCCCTGATGCGCGACGCGCCACTCGGGTCGGTCGGCGCGCGCCGCGGCGCTCGCGCCCTCGCGCGCGACCCAGCGCCCGCCGCGGTCGGACTCGCGCGCGAAGGTCAGGTCCGCGCGGTCCCAGGCGACGTCGTCCAGGCGCTTGCGCCACAGCGCCTGGGGGTCGGGCCGGCGCAGCACGACGTCGCCGAAGCGCTCCAGCTTCTCGCCGCCGCCCGAGTCGAGCAGCGCGTGCGCGGGGAAGTCGGGGTGCGGGAAGACGACGGGCTGCATGCGGGGGGGCGCGTTTCCTCGAATTCGCGCGACGAGGCATGAGAATAGCGCCGCCTCGGTACGAAGGAAGGGCGCGCGGGGAACGCGCGCGTCGCCGGCGGGCGTCGCGGCGCCGCTCCGCCCTACCAGGCCCCCGCGCCGCGCCGTACCCTGACCGCCGTGACCCTCCTCCGCGCCCGACTCCTCGCCGCCGCGCTCGCGCTGCCCGCCGCCGGTTGCGCCAGCTCGTACCGCCAGCTCGACGGCGTGATGCAGCGCTACCACAGCGGCGACCTGGACGCCGCGGCGGACTACATCTGCTCGCCGGAGTTCGACGACGACCGCGACGGCTCGCGGCACGGCGTGCTGTGGCTGCTCGAGACCGGCAAGATCCTGCACGACGTCGGCCGCTTCGAGGAGAGCGAGGCCGCGTTCGCGCAGGCCGACGAGCGCATCCGCATGCAGGACCAACAGGCGGACCTGTCGCTCTCCGAGGAGGTCGCCGGCATCCTCACGACGCAGCAGTCGCGGCCGTTCCGCGCGCGCCACTGGCAGAAGATCCTGCTGGAGAGTTACCGCGCGCTGAACCAGATGGCGCTGGGCGACATGGACGAGGCGCTCGTGATGGCGCGGCGCTCCTACGCGCGCCAGGCGGACGCGGTCTTCGAGAACGGCGCCGAGATCGAGAAGCGCGCGGCCGGCGCCGAGGAGGAGGGCGTCGACGAGTCGGAAGTGATGGCGCAGGACGAGGTCCAGGGCCTGCTCGCGCCGATCCGGTCGCGCATCACGCCCGCCTACGCCGACTACGCGAACCCGTTCACGTCGTACCTCGCCGCGATCCTGCAGTGGGCCGACGGCGACCGCACGCGCGCGATCGTCGACCTGCGCAAGGCGCAAGGCATGGTGCCGGACAACGCGTACGTGTCCGCGCTCGTCACGGAGCTGGACGGCGGGTTGCCGCTGGACGCGCCCGAGGGCCGCGTGTACGTGATCTTCGAGAACGGCATGGCGCCGGAGCGCATCGAGACCGGCATCTTCATCATCACGACGAACGGCTACTCGTCGATCCGCCTGCCCACGCTCTACTACAACCCCACGCCGGTCCTGGCGCTGGAGGTCAGCGACGCGTCGAGCGGGCTGAACCTGTCGACCGCGCCGCTGGCCGACGTGGACGCGATGGTGTCGGTCGACTTCGCCGACGAGCTGCCGGGGATCGTCGTTCGCACGGTGCTGTCGATCGTCACCAAGGAGGTCGTGACGAAGCAGATCCGCGACAGCGACCAGGACCTGGGCTTCCTGATCGGATCGATCTGGAAGGCCGCGACCGAGGGCGCCGACCTGCGCACGTGGCGGACGGTGGGGTCGCGCTTCGAGGTCGCTCACTTCGACCGCCCCGCGGACGGGCGCGTGCACCTGAACCTGCTCGACGGGAACGGCGGCCGGCACCTGGACTCGGTCGTCGAACTCCCGGACACGACGCTGTCGTTCCTCTTCGTGCGCAGCGTGAACCTCGCCAGCCTGCGCGTGCACGTCGTCGAGGCGGGTCGCCCGCTGCCGCGCGCGGTCGCGCCGCCGCGCCCGCCGGCCGCGGGCGTGAGCGCGGCCATCGAGAACACCCCGGCGCCGGACGCGCCGGCGGATCGCCAGAACGCCCCGGAGCCCGACGGCCCGGCGGACCACGAGACACCATCCGAAGCACCATCGAACGATCCGGCCGAAGCGCCGGACGACGAAGGAGGACGCACCGCATGAACCGCTCCCTGATCCTCGCCGCGCTGCTCGCGGCGACCACGCTCGCGCCGGCCTGCACCGGCTCGAAGACCCGCGCGACGACGCCGATGAACACCTACGAGAACGCGGACAAGGAAGGCCTGCCGCGCGAGGTGTGGGTCGACCGCGTCGACACCGGCGAGACGCTCGCGAAGAAGGCGCACGTCGCGTCGGTCTACGAGACGCGCCACGGCGACCTGATGAAGATCCAGGTCAACCTGCAGAACGACTCGGGGCGCTCGATCTTCGTGCGCTACCGCGTCGAGTGGTTCGACGACGAGGGCTTCAAGGTCGAGTCGCCGACCGAGTCGTGGAACAACGTGCAGATCTCGAAGGGACAGCGCCTGGCGCTGCCCGCGATCGCCACCTCCCCGCGCGCCGTGAACTGGCGCATCTCGATCCAGGAGTCCGCGATGTAGCGGGCCGCGTCGTAGGCTGTGGGCCCCCCCGCGCGCCGCGACGCTCCCGCCCGGCCGTCCCTCGCGGACGGCTCGCCGACGCTCCCTCGTACACCCCGAATCCGAAGCGAACCATGAACACCAAGACCCTGCTCTGCTGCCTGCCCCTGGCGCTCGCCGCCTGCTCGTCCGTCGAGCGCGTCGACCCGAACTCCGACGACGCCGTGACGACGATGGGCGTCGACTACGACGAGTTGACCGAGTGGTCCGACACGCTGACGCGCCGCATGCTCGACTCGCGCTTCCTGGACGACCCCGCGCTCGGCGAGCAGCCGATCCGCATGGTCGTCTCGAAGATCGAGAACAAGACGGACCTGTCGAACTTCCCGACCGAGATCGTCATGGGCCAGATCCGCTCCGCGCTGCTGCAGTCCAGCAAGGTGCGCTTCGTCTCGACCTACGGCGACGACATGCAGGACCGCATGACGCGCGAGACGCAGGACATGGCGGACGACCCGATGTTCGACCAGGCGCAGATCCCCGAGCAGGGGCAGGCGTCGGTCGCGCGGCTGTCGCTGCGCACGCAGATCCTGTGGCAGTACGGCCAGTCGAGCAGCGCCAAGCAGAACACCTACCAGGTCCGCATGTCCGTCACGGACGTGAAGAACGGCGAGGTGGTCTGGGAGGACCTGAGCGAGCCGATCGCGAAGAAGTACACCAAGGGCGGGCTGCGCTGGTAGTCGGCGGGGCGGCGCCGAGGCGTCGCGCCGATCGGCGATATCGCCGCCCGCGGAGTCCCGGGGGCGCGCGTGTCGCGGCGCTTGGCGTCGGCCGTCGCGGCGCTGCGTTCCGGCCGTGCGCTGCGCCGGGGTCCTGGGCGTTCGCTTCGCCGCGGGCCCCGGCGTTCGCTTCGCCGAGCGCGCGGGCGGTCGCGGCGCCGCCCGTCAGTAGCGCAGCGTCGCGCTCGGCGCGGTCTCCCAGCGCAGCGCGGCGTCGCGGTTGCGCGGCACCAGCCGGTAGCGTTCGCCGGAGCGCGGCGCCCAGGCGCGATCACGGGGGCGCAGCACGAGGAACGCCTGCGGCCCGCGCCCGTCGCCCCAGTCCCCCACGCGGCCGCCGACGCCGCCGCGGACCACGACCTCGTCGCCGCCGTCCGAGCGCAGCGTGAACTGCTGGTCGCCGCGCCGGGTCAGGGCCTTCAGCGTCTCGGCGTCGCGGCACCCCATCACGCGCGCCTCGACGCGCCACTCGTCGAGCACGGCGCGGTCCGAGGAGAAGCGGGTCGTGCGCTCGAACACCAGCGCGTCGATCACGGCGACCTCGTCGGCCGGCGACGCGACCCGCGCGGCGACGTCCGCGGGCAGCCCGCGCTCGAGGGCGACGGGCGCTTCGGCGGCGCGGGCATCGGAAGCCGCGGGGCTCGTCCCGCAGGCGAGCGGCGCCCACGCCAGCGCGGCGCACGCGAAGCAGGCGCGGGCCGTGCGGGCGAAGCGGCGTGAGAGGGGCGGAGCGGAGAGCGAGAGCACGGGAACCTCCGGGTCGGGGTCGTGACGAAGCGCGGCCGGGGGGGGTCGGGGTCGCGACCTGGCGGCCCCGCGAGGGACCGGGCCGCGGCGGCCCAGAGCTGCGAGAGTACGTGCCGCGAGGGTCGAGGTCGCGGCGGTCGGCTCCGCGAGGGTCGACGTCGCGGCGGTCCGGAACGCGGCGACCCGAGGTCCCGGCGCGTCCGCGTGCTTCCTACCGGCGCCGCCCGCGGGGGCAACGCGTCCGGCGCGGGAAGGTACACTCCCCCCCATGACCTCGCCCCGCCCCCTGCGCGTCGGCAGCGTGCCCTACCTCGTCGGGCGCCCGCTCGACTGCGGCCTCGAGCACGAGCCCGGCGTCCGCCTGGAGCACGACGTGCCCGCGCGGCTCGTCGAGCGCCTGCGCGCCGGCGACCTCGACGTCGCGCTCGTCAGCTCGATCGAGCTGTTCCGCCGCCCCGGCTACCGCTACCTCGACGGCCTCGCCGTCAGCGCCGCGGGCCCGGTGCACAGCGTGCAGGTCTTCCTGCGCAAGCCCGTCGACGAGGTGCGCTCGGTCGCGCTCGACCCGTCGAGCCGCACGGCCGCGACGCTGGTGCGCGTGCTGCTGGCGGAGCGCTCCGCCGGCGCCCCGGAGTTCCGCGAGGTGCCGGCCGGACAGGACCCGCGCGACGCGGAGGCGGACGCCTGGCTGCGCATCGGCGACCCGGCGATGCGCGAGACCTACGAGCCGAACGCGCGCGCGACCTTCAACCCGTCCGAGGCGTGGACGGCGCGCACCGGCCATCCGTTCGTGTTCGCGCCGTGGATCGTGCGCCCGGGCGTCGACGTGACGCCGCACCTCGCGGCCTTCCAGCGCGCGCGCGAGCGCGGACGTCGCCGCCTGTCCGAGTTCGCCGCGCAGGGCGCCGCGGACCACGGCGTGCCGGCGCGCGCCTACGCGCACTACTTCTTCGAGCAGCTCGACTACGAGCCGGGCGACGAGATGCGCGCCGCGCTGCGCGCCTTCCGCGACCGCGCGGCGACCCTGGGCCTGTGCGAGGCGTCGCACGACCCCGAACCGATCCGCGCGCCGCGTCCCTCGCATGCGTAGCGGCGCGGAGGGCGGGCGCTGCCCGCACTGCAAGGCGGAGGTGCCGCCGGACCACGGACCGGTGTGCGTCGAGTGCGGCGGGTCGCTGCAGAAGCGCTACCTGTCGATCGGCTGCCTGACGTCGAAGCCGGTGGTGATCTTCGCGCTGCTCGTCCCCTGGTGGGGCGCGAAGGCGTGCGCGACGCGACCGGCGGCCGAGCGCGCGGCGAGCGGCGCGGCGGCGGTCGAGGGCGTGCGCGGGGACGCGCCGGGCG
>JAUHYB010000179.1 GCA_030426745.1 bacterium | reverse complement strand
TCCCCCTTCTCGTGCTTCCACGCTTCCTGCGGCACGTCGGCCTCGTTCACGACGTTGCGGAAGCGACTGCGGGCGGCGGGATCGGGAGCGGTCATGGGTCGGTCCTCGAGGCGGTGGGGGACGGGGAGCGGGCCGGGGTGTAGGCGGGCGCCGTCGCGCAGCATAGCGCCGCCGCCTTCCGCCCCGAGTCCCGCGAGGTCCGCCGCATGCCGAACGCCCTGCTCCCGCTCCTGCTCGCCTTCTTCGTCGCGATCCCGCAAGGCCCGTCGACGCCGAGTAGCCCCGGCTATCCGGGCGTCTACGAGGCCGGGGAAGTCGAACTCTCCTCCGCCGACGGCGCGCTGCGCCTCTCGATCGCGGACCTGCGCGGCAAGTCCGTCGAACGCGCGAGCGAGTGCAGCGTCGAGTTGCGCCGCGACGGCAAGCGCGTGTACCGCCGGAGGTTCGAGCTCGGCGTCCGCCACGCCTTCCTCGGCGACGACGGCCGCGTCGTCCTGGCGGGCGAGGCGCGGCGCGAGGTGCTCGGGACTCTAGCCGACGTCCATGTGCTGTGCTTCCTCGGCCCGGACGGCGACACGCTGGCCGTGCACGAGTCCTCGTTGCCCGCGAGCGAGCGCACGCGAGACTTCGGGTGCATGAGCTCGGGCAGCCCGCCGACCCTCGCCGACGCGCGCCGCACGGTCGACCACATCCTGCCCGTCGCGGAAGGCTGGACCTTGGTGGTCGAGCGCTTCCGGCGCGGACCGTTCAACGAGTCGCGGCTGCGCACCTTCGACGAGCGCGGGATGCTGCTGGGCGAGCTCGACGGCCGCGCGCTCACCGGGAGAGCGAAGGGCTCCTGGCTCGCGACGGACGTCGCCGTCTTCCCGAACTCCAGCGCCGTCGTCGTCCTGTGGCTCGACTTCGCCGACTCTCACGCGCCCGGCGTGCTGACCGTCCACGACCTGCACGCGCGCTACGCGGACGCCACGAATCGCCGCGAGGACCTGCGCTGGGCCGGCCCCCTCCCGGACGGACGACGCCACGGCGGACTCCGGACCGACCCGGCCGAGCCGAACCGCGTGCTCGTGACGGAGTCGGCGTGGACGGAGGACGAGCCCTTCCTCGTCGTGAGCAGCGTCGGCGCCCACGGCGCCGCCGTCGAGGAGCCGTGATCCCCGGGCACCGCCGAGTGTCGCGAGGAGTCCCGGGGAAATGCCGAACGGAGGCGAACGGCGCGCACGCGGACTTGGTAGTCCTGTCTCCATGACCGCCGCCGCCCCGCCCTTCGTCTTCGACGCGCACGTCGACTCGATCCAGAAGGCCCTCGACCTCGGGCACGACCTCGGCGCCGAGGGGGCCGGGCACCTCGACCTCGTGCGCGGGGCGCGGGGGGGGCTCGGGGCGGTCGTGCTCGTCGCGTGGTGCGATCCGAAGCACCTCGAGCGCGGCGCGCGGGCGGCGGTCGAGCGCACGCGCGGGCTGGTGCGCGAGGTGCGGCGGCTGGCGGATCGGCACCCCGAGCGCGCGACGCTGGTCACCGACGGCGCTGCGCTCGCAGAGGCGCGTGCGGCCGGCCGGATCGCGTTGATCAGCGGCATCGAGGGCGGGCACTCGATCGCGGAGTCGATCGAGGAGCTCGAGCGCTTCCACGCCGAGGGCGTGCGCGTGCTCACGCTCGTGTGGAACAACCACCTGTCGTGGGTGCGGTCGTGCCAGGACGGCGCGGGGCCCGACGTGCCGGCGGGGCTGTCCGACTTCGGCCGGCGCGTGGTGCGGCGGATGAACGAGCTGGGCATGTGCGTCGACCTGTCGCACGCCGGCGAGCGGTCGTTCTTCGACGCGCTCGAGGCGAGCGCGCGCCCGGTGATCGCGAGCCACTCGTGCTGCAAGGCGCTGCACGACCACCCGCGCAACCTGACCGACGACCAGCTGCGCGCGCTCGGCGCCGCGGACGGCGTGGTCGGCGTCGCCTTCCTGCCGGGCTTCCTCGACGCGGGCGCGAAGGCCGAGGCGGCGCGCGTCCGGGCGCTGCCGGAGTTCCGCGCGATCGACGAGGGCGACGACACCGCGACCTTGATCGCGCAGGGCGAGTTCCTGCAGGCCCACGCCGCGCCCTGCGGCGTCGACGTGATCGTGCGCCACGTGCTGCACGCCGTCGAACACGCGGGCGTCGCGAACGTCGGGCTGGGGTCCGACTACGACGGCATCGACCACGCGGTCGCGGGCCTCGAGGACGCCTCGCGCTACCCCGCGCTGGCCGCGGCGCTGGCGGGCGCCGGGATGTCGCGGGAGGAGGTCGCGGGCGTGATGGGCGAGAACATGGCGCGGGCCTTCGCGGCGGCCACGGTGCCCACTATGCCCACGACGGCCCCCTCCGTGCGCGTCCCGTAATGGAGCAGGCGGTTCCGCCGCCTCGCTTCAAGGTCGCCCCCGGAGCGGTCCGAAGAACGGCCGGTCACCCGGTGCTCCCGCGCCGGCCGCTTCCCGCCCCGCGTCCCGCTCCACGATCATGGCTGGTGCCTACGTCGGCCGTCAGGCCATCTACGACCGCTCGCTCGAGGTGCACGCCTACGAGTTGCTGTACCGCCGCAGCCTGCGGATGCACGGCGCGGACCACCAGTGCGGCGACCGCGCGACGGCCCAGGTGCTGTCGGACGCCTTCCTGGAGATCGGGGCGCAGCGCATCGCCGGCGAGCTGCCCTGCTTCCTGAACCTGACCGAGGGCTACATCACCGGCGAGCTGCCGCTGCCCCTGCCGCCCGAGCGCGTCGTCGTCGAGATCCTCGAGGACGTGCTGCCGACGGCGAAGATCATCGAGGGCGCGCAGCGCATCAAGGACCGCGGCGTGCGCATCGCGCTGGACGACTTCGTCCACCACGACGGGATCGAGCCGCTGCTGGAGCTGGCGGACTACGTCAAGGTCGACCTGCTGGCGCAGGACCGCGCCGCGACGCGTACGATGGTCGACGTGTTGAAGCGCTTCGACGTGAAGCTGCTGGCCGAGAAGATCGAGACGCACGAGGAGTTGCACTCCTGCCAGGACCTCGGCTTCGACTACTTCCAGGGCTTCTTCCTGACCCGGCCCGAGATCGTCGAGGGCCACCGCGTGCCCGCGAACCGCGTGGGCCTCCTGCGGATCCTCTCGCGCCTCCTGGACCCCGACGTCGAGCTGGACGAGCTCGGCGACCTGATCAGTCAGGACGTCTCGCTGGCGTACAAGCTGCTGCGCCACGCGAACTCGACGCTGTACGCGCCGCGCCAGGAGATCACCGCCGTCCAGCAGTCGCTGGTGATGCTGGGCCTCGACGTGATCCGCGAGATCGTCAGCCTGGTCATCCTGATCGACCTGGACGACGGGCCCGGCGACCTGGTGACGCAGTCGCTGGTGCGCGCGAAGATGTGCCAGACGCTGGCGGAGCGCGCGGGCATCGAGGAGACGCGCACGTTCTTCACGGTCGGCCTGCTGTCGACGCTCGACGCGTTGACGCACGTGCCGATGACCGAGGTGCTCGAGCACTTGCCGCTGTCGGCGGAGTTGACCGACGCGCTGCTCGGCCGCGACGGACGGCTGGGGCGCGCCCTGGCCTGCGTTCGCGCGCACGAGCGCGGCGACTGGGACAACGCCCGCTTCGACGGACTGTCGCCGCGCGCCGTCGCCGACGCCTTCGCCGGCGCGGCGGAGTACTGCGAGAGCGTCTGGCGCAGCATGCCGCGCAAGTCGGCGGCCTGAGGCGTCGAGCAGGCGCTTGCGCGCGCGGCGCGCTCCTGGCGAAGTGGGGGCGTGATCCGTCACTCGCTGGCCGCGTCGCGCGGCGGTCGGAGCGCCTCGCGCCCCGGGAGGACCCGCCGATGATCCTCTGCGTCCTCGCGTCGTCCGTCGGCGCGTGCGCCTTCGTCGCGCACCTGCTGCCCGCCGCGGCGGCCGCGCCGCAGGACGGCCCGGGCGCGGCCGCCGCGCCGCAAGGTGGCTCGGCCGCGGCGCGCGACGGGGATCCTGGACAGGGCTTCGACGCGGAGGACGAGCGGCACCCCGACCTGGACCGGCTGGCGACGGACGAGCTGCGCACGCGCGACGCGCCGACGGAGAAGCTCGAGACGAACCCGGACCACACGCTGCCCTGGTACCTCCTCGAGTGGGGCGGGGGGCGGAAGTGGCTCGAGGACAGCGGCTTCCGCGTCGAGATGCTCTACACGGCGGACGCGTCCTACGCGCTCGCCGGCGGCGCCGACCCCGACGCGGCCGCGTTGCACGGCTTGCTCGACCTGACGTTCACCTACGAGACCGAACCCGTGCTCGACTGGGAGGGCGGCACCTTCCACCTGGGCATCGAGTGGGGCACGGGCGTGAACGCGTCGGAGCGTTACGGCCTGGCGCAGCCCTTCTCGAACATCGACGCGGAGGAGCGCTTCCAGGTCTCGCGCGTGTGGTACGAGCAGTTCGTCCGCGCGACGCAGACGCGCGTGCGCGTCGGCAAGATCGACGCGAACTCGCTGTTCGCCTACGTCGAGAACGGCGCGCAGTTCCTGCACTCGTCGATGGGCCTGTCGCCGACGATCTACCTGATGCCGACCTATCCGGACCCGGCGTTCGGCGCGGCGGTGATGCAGGACGTCGGCTCGCACGGAACGCTGCGCGCCGGCGTGTTCGACGGCTCGGTCGCGCGCGGCGTGCGCACGGGGCTCGGCGACGCGGACACGGTCTTCCACTCGCCGAACGACCTCTTCTGCATCGCCGAGGGCGACGTCCTGTGGGGCGGAGAACGGCGCGGGCGGCTCGCGGTCGGTTACTGGCGCCACTCGGGCGACCTGGAGCGCTTCGACGGCGGCGTCGAGAGCGGCACCGGAGGCGGCTACCTGGTGCTGGAGCAGCGCTTCGTCGACGCCGCGTCGTCGGAGAACGGCGGCCTGGACGCCTTCCTGCAGCTGGGCGAGGCGGACGGCGCGGTCTCGCCCTTCACCTCGCACCTCGGCGCCGGCCTCGTGTGGGTCGACCCGACCGCGACCGGCGACGACTACCTGGGCCTCGGCGTCTCGCGCGCCGGCCTGTCCGACCAGCCCGGCGCCGGCTTCACGACGGCGACCGAGACCGCGATCGAGCTCTTCTACGGCTTCGCGCCGGCGCCCTGGATGCGCGTGAAGCCGGACCTGCAGTACGTGATGAACCCCGGCGGCGACGCGACGCGGGACGACGCGTGGATCGCGACGCTGCGCGCGACCGTATCGATCTGACCGCGTATCCTCGGCGGCATGCGCGACCACGCCCCGCTGAAGACCTCCCTGCGCGACGCCTTCGCGTCCTTCGACGAACCCTGGGTCCCGCGCATCGTGGGCGAGCTCAACGGCCAGCTCGTGAAGGTCGCGAAGTTCGAGGGTGAGTTCGTCTGGCACAGCCACGCGGACGAGGACGAGCTGTTCCTGGTGATCGATGGCCACGTCGACATCCACCTGCGCGACCGCACGATCGGCCTGGATCCGGGCGAGTTCGCGATCGTGCCGCGCGGCGTCGAGCACAAGCCGTCGGCGGACGGCGTCGCGAGCGTGGTGATGTTCGAACCGGCCTCCACCCGCAACACGGGTTCGGTCGATGACGAGCGGACGATCGAGCCGGAGGACCTCGAGCGGGCGTGACGGTCGCGCACCGGGGTCGCCGGAGCCGCCGCGCGCTTGAACGCCCCGGCGCGCTCCCGTATCACCGGGCCCCCCGCATGCGCATCCTCGTCCTGACCCAGAAGCTGCCGTTCCCCGCCGCGGACGGCTACAACCTGCGCGTGCTCGAGTACGTGCCGCGGCTGGCGGAGCGCCACGAGTTGCGCTTCGTCGGGCTGGACGTGGGCGAGTGGCCGCCGGGCTTCGAGCGGCACTTCCAGGAGGTCGAGCGCGTGCCGCGCCGCGTCCCGCCGAAGGCGCCGCGCTGGCAGCTGCCGTTCCGCCTGTTCTCGCCGGCCGAGCTGCACGACAGCGACCCGGCCGTCGGTGATGTCGTGCGGCGCCAGGTCGAGGCGTTCCGCCCCGACGTCATCTGGTGCGTCGGCTGGAACCTGCTGCGCAACGCGCTGGACCAGGACGCGCCTGTGCTGGCCGACGTGATCGACGAAGGCGCGCGCGAGGCGTGGCTCGACTTCAAGGCCGACCCGACCTTCCGGCGCTTCCTGTGGCTGGTGCGTACGCTGCGCTTCGAGCGCCGGTACTTCCGCGCGGCCGAGCGGTGCCTGTTCGTGTCCGAGCAGGACGTGCGCATCACCGAGCGCGTCGCGCCGGGGGTGCGCGCGGTGCTGGTGCAGAACGGCGTCGACGCGGACCACTACGCGCCGAACGGCGAGCCGATCGAGCCCGAGACGCTGGTCTTCGAGGGCACGATGAGCCACATTCCGAACGTCGAGGGCATGCGCTTCTTCTGCAAGGAGGTGCTGCCGCGCCTGCGCGCGGAGCGGCCGGGCGTGAAGCTGAAGATCGTCGGACGCGATCCCTTGCCGCGCGTCACCGAGCTGGCGCAGCCGTCGACCGCGGAGACGGGCGTCGAGGTCACGGGATTCGTCGACGACGTGCGCCCTCACGTGCGCGGCGCGGCGGCGTTCGTGTGTCCGCTGATCGGCGGCGCGGGCTTGAAGAACAAGGTGCTGCAGGCCTGGGCGATGGGGAAGGCGGTCGTGGCCACGCCGATCTCGCTGGGCGGCCTGGACGTGCGCGACGGCGAGAACGTGCTGGTCGCGCGCGACGCGGACGAGCTGCTGGCGGCGTGCCGGCGCGTGCTCGACGACCCCGCGCTCGCCGCGCGCCTGGGCGCCGCGGGCCGCGAGACCGTGCTCGAGCGCTACACCTGGGACCGCGCGACCGCGGACCTGGAACAGCAGCTCGCCGAGGTGGCCGGGCATCGACAGGAATACGGTGCCAGGCACCTTCCTCCGGATTAGCGGGTCAGGGGTGGGAACCGCCTCCGGCGGTTCCCACCCCTGACCCGCT
>JAUHYB010000178.1 GCA_030426745.1 bacterium | reverse complement strand
GCCGAGCGCCGCGGGTACAGCGAGGTCGAAGCCGTCGACGTCGACGAGGCGCTCGCGCAGGTCGCGGACGCGCTGTCGTCGGCGCGCGCGTCGGACGCCGGCGCGCCGGTCGTCGTCGCCTCGCCGTTCCTGACGGTCGAGGAAGGGCGCGCGCTGCTCGAGCTGTGCGCGGCCCTGGGCGCCGAAGCGCGCTTCGTGTCGCCCGCGCCGAACGAGCTGAAGGACGACCTGCTGCACACCGGCGACCCCTGCCCGAACCGCCGCGGCCTGACCGACCTGGGCTTCGCGCCCGCCGAGCCGGCCGCCGCGCTCGAGGCGATCGCCGGCGCAGAGGTCGCGCTGGCCGTCGGCGAGCGCGTGGGCGAGCTGCTCGGCGACGAGGGCCTCGCCGCCCTGCCGACCACCGTGCGCCTGTTCGCCTTCGACACGGTCGCGTGTCACGCGCGCGCGGCGCAGCTGTCGGTCGGCGTCCCCGACCACACCGAACGCATGGGCACCTGGGTGAACGTCGACGGCCACGAAGGCCGCATCAGCGTCGCCCGCAAGGCGCCCGACGGCGTGCGCATGCTCACCTCGAACCTGGACACGCTGCGCACGTCGCTGCGCGGCGCGGAGGTCAGCGCCCGATGACTTGGTTCTGGATCACCCTCGGCATCACGGCGGCCTGCTACGGCGCCGTGATCGGCACCGCGGCGCTGATGACGCTCGCCGAGCGCAAGGTCTCCGCCGCGATGCAGTACCGCTACGGACCGAACCGCGTCGGTCCCTTCGGCCTGCTGCAGCCCCTGGCCGACGGCCTGAAGTTCATCTTCAAGGAAGAGGTCGTGCCGGCCGGCGCGAACCCGTTCATCTTCAAGCTGGCGCCCGCGCTGACCGCGCTGCCGGCGATGCTCGCGATCGCGGTGATCCCCTTCACGGGCGTCATCGCGACCTACGAGGGCACGGAGATCCTGGGTTCGATCGCCAACCCCGACATCGGCATCCTCTACGTGCTGGCCGTGACCGGCATCGGCGTCTACGGCGCGATCCTGGGCGGCTGGGCGTCGAACTCGAAGTACTCGCTGCTGGGCGGCCTGCGCGCCTCGGCGCAGATGGTCAGCTACGAGCTGTCGCTGATCCTGTCGGTGCTCGCGGTCGTCGCGATGTCCGGCACGCTGAACCTGCACGAGATCGTCGCGCAACAGTCCGGCTGGCTCGGCTGGAACATCTTCACGCAGCCCCTGGCGTTCCTGCTGTTCCTGATCTGCAGCTACGCCGAGACGAACCGCCACCCCTTCGACTTCGCCGAGTGCGAGCCCGAGCTGGTCGGCGGCTTCCACACCGAGTACAGCTCGATGAAGTTCGCGATGTTCTTCATCGGCGAGTACACGGCGATGGTCGTCATGGCGTGCCTGACGACGACGCTGTTCCTGGGCGGCTACCTCGTGCCGTTCTGGCCCGACGCGCCGTGGTTCGTCGGCCTCGCCGCCTTCGGCGCGAAGACGGCCTTCTTCCTGGTGCTGTTCATCTGGGTCCGCTGGACGCTCCCGCGCTTCCGCTACGACCAGCTGATGCACCTGGGGTGGAAGGTCCTGTTCCCGCTGGCCCTGCTGAACGTCTTCCTCACCGGGCTGTTCGTGTCCCTCGGATCGGGAGGCAACTGACATGGTCGTCGTCGAACGCAAGGAACTCAGCTTCTGGGAGCGCATCTACTTCCCGGCGATCCTGAAGGGCCTGAAGATCACGGTGTCGAAGATGTTCGCGCCGCGCTTCACCCGCCAGTACCCGGAAGAGCCGCTGCCGACCACGGAGGTCACGCGCGGACAGCCGCGCCTGGCCGTGAACGAGGACGACACGATCCGCTGCGTGTCGTGCGGGCTGTGCGAGGCCGCGTGCCCCGCCTACGCGATCACGATCGACGGTCAGGAGACCGACCGCTTCATCGAGCGCGAGCCCGAGCGCTTCGACATCGACATGCTGCGCTGCATCCTGTGCGGCTTCTGCGAGGAAGCCTGCCCGAAGGACGCGATCTACATGTCGAACGAGCTCGAGCTCGCCGACTTCTCGCGCGAGGCGCTCGTCTACGACATCGAGAAGCTCAAGCGCCCCGTCAGCGCGCTCCAGGACCGCATCGACTACGTCAAGAGGATCAACGACCGGTGGCAAACCTCCTCTTCTACTTGATGGCCGTGGGAGCCGTCGTGAGCTCCCTCGTCGTCGTCAGCGCCCGCAACCCGGTGGTCAGCGTCCTGTCGCTGCTGTGCAGCTTCGTCTGCCTGGCCACGATCTACCTGCTGGCCGGCTTCCAGTTCATGGCGGCCGCGCAGCTGCTGGTCTACGCAGGCGCCATCATGGTGCTGTTCCTGTTCGTGATCATGCTGCTGAACCTCGCCGGCCCGGACGCCGAGCGCGGCCCGGTCGACCGCGCCGTGCTGCGCGCGCGGCGCCTGCCGCTGGTCGCGTCGATCGCGGCCGCGGTGGCGTTGATGACGCTGTTCGCGATCCAGACGCAGGAGACCGTGCTGGCCGCCGACCCCGAGCTCGCCGAGCGCGGGGTGTCGACCTTCGCGGGCCTGGCCGAGCTGATGTTCTCGACCTACCTGCTGCCCTTCGAGGCCGCGTCGGTCCTGCTCTTGTCCGCGACCATCGCGGTGATCGTGCTGGCGAAGCGCCAGCGCGGTGAGGTCACGCGCGAGACGCGCCTGCCCGAACACGCCGCGCCGACGGCGCCGCAGGGCTCGTCCCAAGGCGCTGTGCCGGGCACCGCGGCCGCCGCCCCCTCCCCCACCGAGGCCCAGGCGCAACCCGCCGGCGCCGCCGCGACGGAGAGCGCGTCGTGACCGTCCCCAACGAACACCTCCTGTTCCTGGCCGCGATCCTGTTCGCGATCGGCGTGTCCGGCTTCTTCCTGCGCCGCAACGTGATCATGGTGCTGCTCAGCGTCGAGCTGATGCTGAACGCCGCCAACCTCACGTTCATCGCCGGCAGCCGCATGCACTCGACCGCCGCGCAGGCGGAGCTGTCCGGCCCGATCTTCGCGATCTTCGTGATCCTCGTCGCCGCCGTGGAGGCGGCCGTCGGGCTCGCGCTCGTGATCGCGCTCTTCCGCCGCAAGCAGACGGTCTCGCTGGACCAGCTGACCGAACTCGGAGACTGATCCCGTGGAGAACGCTTCCTACCTGTGGTGGATCCCGCTGCTGCCGCTGATCGGCGCCGGGGTCTGCGGGGCGCTGCACCTCGCGACGCTGCGCGCGCGCAAGACGAACCCCGAGGCCGCCGGTCCGTCCGGGCTGGCGCCGCTCGTCGCGTCCGCGGCGATGGCCGGCGCGTTCGTGCTGTCGATCGTCGCCTGGTTCGCGATCTGCCCCTGTGACGAGGGCACGCGCCCCACGGCGCTGTCCAGCGGCACCTGGACCTGGATCTCGGTCGGCGGCCTGTCGTTCGACCTGACGATGTGGCTCGACCGGCTGTCGTCCGTCATGACGCTCGTCGTGACCGGCGTCGGCCTGCTGATCCACGTCTACGCGTCCGGCTACATGAAGGGCGACAAGGGCTACGCGAAGTTCTTCGCGTACCTGAACCTCTTCTGCTTCGCGATGCTGATGCTGGTGCTCAGCTCGAACCTGCTGGGCCTGTTCATCGGCTGGGAGGGCGTCGGCCTCTGCTCGTACCTCCTGATCGGCTTCTGGTACGACAAGGGCTGGCCGGCCGAGGCGGGTCAGAAGGCCTTCGTCGTCAACCGCATCGGCGACGCGTTCTTCATCATCGGCTCGTTCCTGCTGATCTCGGTGTTCGGCACGCTCGAGATGCAGAGCATCGGCCAGCAGGTCCCGGCGCTCATGGACGAGCACGGCGGCACGCTGGCGCTGGCGGCGCTGCTCCTGTTCGGCGGCGCCTGCGGCAAGTCCGCGCAGCTCCCGCTGTTCGTCTGGCTGCCCGACGCGATGGCCGGCCCGACGCCGGTCTCGGCGCTGATCCACGCGGCGACGATGGTCACCTCGGGCGTCTACATGATCGTGCGCCTGAACCCGCTGTACGCGGCGTCGCCGAACGTGCTGCTGTTCATCGGCTGCATCGCGGCCGCCACGGCCTTCATCGCGGGCACCACGGCGCTCGTGCAGCGCGACCTGAAGAAGGTCCTCGCCTACTCGACCGTCTCGCAGCTCGGCTACATGTTCCTCGGCATCGCCGCGGGCGCGTGGGGCTCGGCCATCTTCCACCTGGTGACGCACGCCTTCTTCAAGGCGCTGCTGTTCCTCGGCGCGGGCTCCGTGATCCACGGCATGCACGAGGAGCAGGACATGCACAAGATGGGCGGCCTGCGGCGCCACATGCCGCAGACCTTCGTCACCTTCCTGGCCGGCGCCGCGGCGCTGTCCGGCCTGCCGCTGATGTCGGGCTTCTTCTCCAAGGACGAGGTCCTGATGAAGAACTTCGCGATGGGCGGCGCGAACTACCTGTTCTGGATGGTCGGCGTCGTCACGGCCGCGATCACCGCCTACTACACCTGGCGCATGGTCGCGCTGACCTTCTTCGGCGAGGAGCGCTTCGACGCGAAGAAGGTGCACCCGCACGAGTCGCCGCTGGTCATGACCGGGCCGCTGTGGGTCCTCGCGGTGCTGTCGGTCGTCGGCGGCGTCGTGCTGGGCCTGCCCCACGTCTTCCACCTGTGGGCCCACGCGCTGGACCGCTGGCTGGAGCCGGTCGTCGCGGGCGGCAACGCGATCCTGGCGGAGACCACGGGCGCGCACATGCCGCTCGAGGTCAGCGTCGCCTGGGAGTGGATCCTGCTCGGGCTCGGCTCGGCCGTCGCGCTGTTCTTCGCGCACAAGGGCTTCCACGACCACAAGCGCGGCCTGGCGATGGACGAGTCCGTGCAGGGCGCGTTCCCGGCGGCCCACGCCAAGCTCACCGACGCCTGGGGCATCGACTCCGCCTACGCGCGCGTCGTCGTGCAACCCGTCAAGCTGCTCGCCTTCGTGATCGCCGTCATCGTCGACCAGTTCGCGATCGACGGCGTGGTCAACGGCACCGGCCGCACGATGGTCGACATGGGGCGCCGCGCGCGCCGCCTGGTCGACGGTTCGGTCGCGAGCTACGGCCTGTGGATCGGCGCCGGCGCCGTCCTCCTCGCGCTCACCTGGTTCACCTGGGGCAACTGATGCTGCTCAGCCTGCTGATCTTCCTGCCGGTCCTCGGCGCGCTGCTGGTCGCGCTCACGCCGAAGAGCGCGGTCGCCGCCCAGCGCGGCCTCGCGATGGCGACGACGCTGGTCGTCGCCGTGCTCAGCCTGGTCGTCTGGGGCACCGACGACCTCGAGAGCCTGTCCGTCGCGGCGACGTGGTTCACGCTGCCCGGCACGGACGTCGAGGTCGCCTACCGCCTCGGCGTGGACGGCCTGTCGCTCCTGATGGTCGTGCTGACCGGCGTGCTGATGCCGATCGTGATCCTGTCGACCTCCGGCCACATCAAGGAGCGCGTCAAGGAGTTCATGATCTGGGTGCTCGTCATGCAGATGGGCATGATGGGCGTCTTCCTGTCGCTCGACCTGATCCTGTTCTACTTCTTCTGGGAAGTCGGGCTGGTGCCGCTGTACTTCATGGTCGGCATCTGGGGCGGACAGCGACGCCTGTACGCGACGCTCAAGTTCTTCCTGTACACCTTCGCCGGTTCGGTCGTGATGCTGATCGCGGCGATCGCGCTGATCTACCGCGCGGGCTCGACCGACGTCGCGGCGATCACCGACGCGATGGCGACGCTCGGCGCGGGCGAGACGATGGGCCTGTTCGCGGCCTTCACGCTCGCCTTCGCGATCAAGGTGCCGGTGCTGCCCTTCCACACCTGGCTGCCGGACGCGCACACCGAGGCGCCGACCTCGGGCTCGGTCATCCTGGCCGGCGTGCTGCTGAAGATGGGCACCTACGGCCTGCTGCGCTTCTCGATCGCGATGTTCCCCGCGGCCGCCGTCGCCGCCTCGCCCTACATGATGGGGCTCGGCGCGATCGGCATCGTCTACGGCGCGTTCCTCGCCATGGCGCAGACCGACATCAAGCGCCTCGTCGCCTGCTCGTCGGTCAGCCACCTCGGCTACGTCGTGCTGGGCCTGTTCGCGCTGACGCACGTCGGCCTCGCGGGCGGCCTGATCCAGATGGTGAACCACGGCCTGTCGACGGGCCTGCTCTTCCTCCTGGTCGGCATGGTCTACGAGCGCCGCCACACGCGCCAGCTCGACCAGTACGGCGGCATCGCGTCCGTCATGCCGGTCTTCGCGATCTTCTGGACGATCGCCGTGCTGTCGTCGGTCGGGTTGCCCGGCCTGAACGGCTTCGTCGGCGAGTACCTGATCCTGCTCGGCGCGTTCGAGGCGATCCCCTTCTGGGCGGTCGTCGGCGTGACGGGCGTGATCTTCGGCGCGATCTACCTGCTGATGGCGACGCGCAAGATGCTCTACGGCCCGGTCGTCCACGAGGAGAACCGCGCGCTCTCCGACCTGAACACGCGCGAGGTCGCGCTGATGGTCCCGGTCGTCGCGCTGATCGTCTGGATCGGCGTGAAGCCCTCCTACTTCATGGACCGCACCGAGGCGTCCATCGCGCAGGTGGTCGAGCGCATCGACCGCGCGCGCGAGGCGCAACGCGTCGCGGACCTCGGCACGCCCGCCGCCGCCCCCGCCGCGAGAGGCGGTGAGACCCGATGACCCCCGAACTCTTCGACCAGCTGTTCGACGGCGCGTTCGCCGGGCTGGGCCCGCTGATCGTCGTCACGCTCGGCATCGTGCTGCTGTTGCTCGCCGAGATCCTGCCCGGCGCGGCCAAGCTGCGCCCGGCGATCTTCCTGGCGACCCTGGGCGTCGCATTCCTCGCCGAGGTGCGCCAGGTCCAGGCCCCCACCGGCGCGGTGATGGGCGGCAGCTTCATCGCGACCTCCGTCACGGCGGCCTGGGGCATGCTGTTCCTGATCGCGACCGCGATCGCCTGGGCGTTCGGGCGCGGCGAGTACGACGGCGAGTCCGAGCGCCACTTCGTCGGCGAGCACGACGTGCTGATGCTCTGCTCGACCCTCGGCATGATG
>JAUHYB010000177.1 GCA_030426745.1 bacterium | reverse complement strand
GCTACGTCGAGAACCTGCGGACCCACGAGGCGTCGGCGGCCCAACTGCGTGCGCTGGAAGCCCTCCTGGCCGAGTCCCTCGAAGAGGGCGACGCCGCGGACGACTCGCACGACGTGCGCTGGTTCGCCGAGGGCGACGACGAGCAGTTCTATCGCAAGGTCATCGAGGGCGCGCGAGCCGGGGAACACTCCGGGAGCGGCGCGGGTGACGCCCCGCACCACGTGCGCTGGTTCGCCGAGGGCGACGACGAGCGCTTCTTCCGCAAGATCGTCGAAGGCGCCCAGGACGGCGACGGCGCGTCCGTCGAGCTGCGCTTCGAGGTGTCGGGCGACGCCGACTGTCCGGAGACGATCTACGAGTGCGAGGACGTCGCGGAGTTCCCCGGCGCGCTCCACGAGATCATCGAGGACGCGGACGGCAACGTCGAGATCCGGCGCCGCGTCGTCGTGCGTCGCGCCGAGGACCGGGACGACCGGCCGTTCGGCGTCGCGGTCGTGCGCGAGCGGGAGGGCGACGCGCCCTCGACGCGCACCTTCTTCGGGCGCGGTCGCGACGTCGACCACGGGCACGGATCGCACGACCACGACGTGCACGAACACGGGCACGACGTGTGGGTCGAGGTCGACGGCCGGCTGCACCGCGTGCGCGCGAGCGAGCCGCGCGTCGAGTCGCGCGTCTACTTCCGCGGCGCGGACGGCGAGCTGCACGAGATCGACGCGGGCCCCCGCGGCGGCGTGATCCGCGTCGAGTCGCGGGACGGCGGCACCTCGCGCTTCCACGTGATCCCCGAAGCGCCGAGCGCCCCGCGGGCACCCGACGCACCGCGCGCCGGCTCGTCGTCGACCTTCGGCGTCGCGCGCCCCGCGCCGCCCAGCCCCGCGACCGGCGGCGGCGTGTCGCGCGCGCCCCTCGTCGACTCGCCCGGGGTCGGCTCGCCCGCCGAGCGCGACGAGATCCTGCGCGAGGTCCACGACCTCACGCGCGCGATGCTCGGCGAGCTGCGCGAGTTGCGCGCCGCGGTCGACGACCTGCGCCGCGACGTCGACGCGCGCACCGGCGGCGGCTCGCGACGCGGCCGCTGACATCGAGAGGACCGCGAGGCGCGCGCCTCGCGGCCCCTGGAGCGCGGGCGGCCGGCAGGAACCGCCGCTCGCGCTCGGCAGGAACCCGAGGCGCCCCGTCCGTCGGCAGCAGCCCCGCCACGACTTCATCGTCCTTTCCGGCGGGTACGGGCGCGGCGCCTCGCCTTCGATCGCGCGGCGCGGGGCCGGCGCGTCGCGGAGCTACTGCCAGTCGAGCTGGAACGTCTCGAGCACGTCGCTCCACGTCGCGCGCGGCGCGTACGCCGTGCGGCCCTCGTGCGGATCCTGCAGCACGAGCCCCACGACGTCCGCCGGCACGCTCACGTCGACGAAGGCGCTGCGGTAGGGGGCGACCAGCGGCAACGCGTACGCCGGCGCGGCCGGCGAACGGCCCTCGACGAGCGCGGCGCGCTCCTCCGCGCTCGGCGCCCGCGCGCCCGTCCAGGCCCACGCGCGCGGCCGGCGCATCGGCTCCACCGCCAGCCGCAGCCGCGTCACCTCCCCCGCCCGCGGGCGCAGCACGACGCGCTCCGCGTCACCGATGCGTCGCGGGTCGAGCGGGTCGTACACGATCGGTTCGTCGCGCGCCTTCGACGCGCGGTCGAAGACGGGCAGCGTGAACGCGGCGCCCTCCCACCAGGAGAGGTGCGCGACGCCGTTCAGCTCCACGACGCACCACGGGGCCTCGCGCGCGTTGGCTCCCCCGCGCACGCCGATCGAGTCGTCCAGCGTGAAGTCGAGCTCCACGCCCGCGTCGGCCGGCGCGACCTCGCAGCGGCGCAGGCGCCGGCCCGACAGATCGATCGTCCCGAGGTGTTCGCTCTCCCAGCGGATCGGCACCTCCTCGGGGAACAGCGGGCCGCGCCGACCGCTGAAGGCCGCGTGCGTCGGCCGCGGCCCCATCCAGTGGAACAGCGCGCTGCCGCGGTGGCACGGGAACCAGCGCCGCGCGCTGCCCTCGCGCAGCGGCGCGATCTGCCACGGGCGCAGGCCGACCGGCGAGGCGTCGGGCGGCAGCACCATGCGCACGCGCAGGTTGCGGTGCACCTCGGGCGCGACGAACCGCAGCTCCGCGTCGCGCGCGACGCGCAGGTCGGCGACGCCGACGGTCAGCGCGCCGCCCGTGAACATGCCGCCGAACTCGAGCGACGCGCGGTACACGCCGGGCGCCAGGTTCGTCGCCGTCCACGCCAGCGCGGTGCGCCGCACCTTCGTCGCGGTGCGCGCCTCCTGCGGCTCGTAGTCCCGGAAGTCCCCGCGCGACTCGCACTCCAGGACCAGGCGCACGTCCTTCGGCAGCGCGCGGTCGCCGACGACGCGCAGCTCGCGCTCGCGGTCGCCGAAGCCGCCGAGGGGGACGCGCACCAGGTCGTCGAGCCCGAGCGGGTACGCGTCGACCGGGACGTACGCGCGCTCGTGCCCCACCTCGAGGTCGAGGAAGGTGAGCGCGTCGTACGCGCTCCGCGTCATCGGCACGCAGCCGGGCCACGTCTCGCTGAAGCGGCCCAGGTGTCCGCGCGTGGCGATCTCCGTGTCCCACAGCACCTCGCCGGCCGCGTCGACGACGCAGACGCCGACGAGCGGCTCTTGCGGGCGCCAGGCCTCCTCCTCGCGCGCGCCGACCGCCGCGAAGCGCGCGCCGGTCGCCGACGAGACGAGGAACGCCTGCCCTCCCGGCGCGCCGTCCAGCAGCGTCACCGCGTACCAGCTCGCGCCCTCGCGCGCCCCCAGGATCGCGGCGTCGCCGACGCGCACCGTGCCGTCGCGGCGCACCGGCAACACCGCCTGGTGCAGGATCGCGCCGCCGCGCGGACCGGCCGCGAAGACGACGCGCACGACGCAGGCGCCGGCGCCGACGTTCGGGACGCCTTCCAGGCGGACGCGCGTGTAGGGCGTGACCTCGCCGTGTTCGACGACCGTCGGCACGACCGGACGCGGAGCGGAGGTCCCGCCCGCGCCGCCTCCCGCGTCGTCCACGGTCTCGCGCGCGACCGCCGTCGGCGAGGCGGGTTCCAGCGCGCCGCTCGACCGATCACGCGCCGCCGCGCGATCCCCTCTCCCCGGGTCGACCTCGGCCGCGGGTCCGTCCCCCCCGGTCCAGGCCAGGACGAGCGCGACCACCGCGAGCAGGGCCGCGGCAGCGAGCAGGAGCGGAGCGTGTGATCTGGGAGTGGTCGTCATGTCGGTCGCCGCGGGGGAGCGCGCGGTCGGCCGCGGGAATCATCGCGGCGCCGGCGGGCCCTTTCCCTCCGCCCAGGCCGGGTCGATCGCGCCGTTCGCGACCAGCGTGACCGCGTGCAGCACGGTGCGCGTCGCGGCGGCCAGGTGGTCGTAGTCGAGCGTGTCGACCTCGTCGGTCGGTCGGTGGTAGTCGGTGTGGCCGTCGTAGGTCGAGAAGGTCTGGCCGATGACGCCGCGCATCACGAAGGCGTAGTTGTCCGAGCGGCGGTAGTAGTTCTGCTCGGGGTACGGGTCGCGCGAGACGTCGACGCCGGCGGCGACGAAGTCCTCGAAGAGGCGCGTCTCATCGGGCCCCGTGTACCAGACCTCGCCCGCGCCGCCGACCAGCGCGTCGGGGCGGCCGACCATCTCGACGTTCAGGTTGCAGACGGTGCGCTCGAGCGGCGTCGCCGGGTGGTCGAGGTAGTAGAAGGTGCCGAGCAGGCCGCGCTCCTCGCCGGTCGCGAGCAGCACGATCACCTCGCGCGCGGGCGGCGGGCCGGCGGCGAGCGCGCGCGCGACCTCGACGACGCACGACACGCCGGACGCGTCGTCGTCCGCGCCGTTGAAGATGATGTCGGCGTCCGGATCGTCCGGGTCGACGTCGCGCGTGCCGATGTGGTCGTAGTGCGCGCTCAACACGATCGCCTCGCGCGCGAGCTCGGGGCGCTCCTCCGTCCCCGCGCCGGGGATGCGCGCGACGACGTTCGCGGCGGGCGCCGTCTCCAGCCGGCAACCGCCGTCGAACTCCAGGCGCTCCAGCCGCCCTTCCTCCAGCGCCGTCCGCAGCGCCCCGCGCGCGACGATCCAGGCGGGAGCGGCGCCCGCGTCGTCGGTCGCGACCTCGAGCCCGCCGGAGCGGACCTCGCCGCGCGGCTTGCCGTCGGAGCTCGCGCCGCGCAGCACGATCAGGCCGTACCCCTCGCCCTCCGCGCGCCCGGCCGCCTCGAGGCGCGCGCGCGCGTCGCGGCGGGACCCGTCGATGTCGAGCGCGATCCCGGCGTCCGGCTCGGGCAGCGCGTCGCCCTCGGCGACGGTCACGACGCGCAGATCGGCGGCGCGCGCGGCCGGGCGGCGGTAGATCGAGAAGTGCTCGCCGTGGCGGAACACCTGCTCGTCGCCGCCCGAGACGCGCGGTTCGCCGTCCGCGACGATGCGGACCAGCGGCACGGTCTGCAGGAAGCCGCCGTCGTCCCCCGCGCCCTCGAGCCCCGCTTCCTCGAGCGCGCCGGCGAGGTAGCGCGCGGCGCGCATCGCTTCGGCGGTGCCCGTGTCGCGGCCGGCCAGCTCGTCGGCGGCGAGGAAGGCGACGTGCTCGCGGACGGAGGCGGCGGTGATCGCCTCGGCGTCACCGCGGAGGTGCGGCGCGGCGGCCGCCAGCGAGGCGAGGAGCGCCGTCGCGAGGGTCAGGATCGTGCGCATGCCCACCAGGGTCGCAGGCCGCCGCCGAACGCACAAGTCGCGCGGCCCCGCCGGTCCGCGCGCGGTGCCGGATCGGCCGCGTGGTGATGATGCGGGCGCGTCGTGATGATGCGGGCTCGTCGTGCTCGAGCGGAAACAAAGCGCGCGCGCCGGCGGGGCGGCGCGCGCGCGTCCGTGTCGTGGCTCGGACGTTCGTCGTGGTTCGGTCCCCGCGCCGAGCTCGGCAGCGGTGCGGGGCGGGCCGGCGCTGCGACGCCGGCGTTCGATCACGCGACCAGGTCGCGGATCGTCTTCAGGAGACGCTCGTTGCGCTTCGGATCCGCGACGTGGATCCGCACCGCTCCGGGGACGTGACGCGGCACGCTCATGACCCCGGGTTCGAGTCGACGGTTCACCTTGCGAGCGAGATCGCTGGGCTTGGAGACCTGGAGGAGGATCCAATCACCGATCGAAGGCATCGGACGGATCCCCGGGATCGTGGCCAAGCGCGAATAGAACCGTTCCTTCTCCTCAGCACGTTCGGACATGCTTCCCCTCTCGAGATTCCAGTGGAAGGACGGGACCCGCAACCATCCGGCAGCCTCGCCGCAACCCCTTGCCCCGACGAGGGTTGAGCCCCTCGCCGCGCGGGGGTGGGAGCCGCGTGGCGCGCCGGACGAGACGTTGTCCTCCCGACGAGTCGCACCTTATCTGGTGTGGGAAGGCTCTCCAAGCGCAACCCGCAGGGGCTGTGTCGGCCAGCCCAGGATTGGGAATTCCTCGCGGGCCGAGGCTCGACCGGGCGATCCGCGCGCGGAAGGATGGTCGCGATGTCCGCCGCCTCCCCGAGCCCCGTCCCCTCCCCCGCCGCGGTGCGCGTCGCCGCCTCGACCTCGAACCTGGGGCCCGGCTTCGACTGCCTCGGCCTGGCGCTCGAGCTGTTCGTCGACGCGCGCGTCGTCGGGCCGTCGGAGGAGGGCGCGCACCGCCTGGTCGAGGCCGAGGGCGAGGCGCGCGCGTGGCCGACGGACGGCGGCTTGCTCGCGCGCGCCTTCGACGCGGTGTACGACGCGCTGGGTCGCGCGCGCGTCGCCTGCGCGTTCGCGGCGCGCTCCGAGGTGCCGCTCGAGCGCGGGCTCGGTTCCAGCGGCGCCGCGGTCGCGGCCGGCTTGTTGCTGGCGAACCACGCGTGCGGCGACGCGCTGTCCGTGCACGCGCTGGCGCGCCTCGGGCTCGAACTCGAAGGACACCCCGACAACAGCACGGCGTCGCTGTTCGGCGGTTGCACGATCGGCGTCCCGGACGGCGACGCGTTGCACGTCGTGCACGCGGAGCTCGCCGACGAGTTGCGCTTCGCCGTCGCGTGGTCGGACGCGACGCTGGCGACCGAGCGCGCGCGCGCCGCGCTGCCGGACCGCGTGCCCTTCGCGGACGCGGTCGAGAACCCGCGGCGCCTCGCGCTGCTGCTCGACGGCTTGCGCCGCGGCGACCGCGCGCGCGTCGCCGCGGGCGGCCGCGACGCGTTGCACGTCGCGCACCGCTTGCCGCTGATCCCCGGCGGCGCGGAGGCCCTGCGCGCCGCGGAGGACGCGGGCGCGTGGCTGGCGACGATCAGCGGCGCGGGCAGCGCGCTGGTCGCGGTCGCGTCCGCCGAGGAAACGGACGCCGTCGCCGCGTCGATGGCGGACGCGCTGCGCGAACACGCGAGCGGCGTGCAGCAGCGCAGCGTGCGCGCGTCGACCGCCGCGCCGCGCGCGGACGCCCCCTAGCCCTCCAGCAAGCCGTCGATCAGCGGCAGCGTGTCCGCCTGGCAGGACGCCTGGGACGCGCTGATCGCCACGCGCAGCGCCGCGCCGGCGTCGACGCGGGCCACCGAGTCGAGGAAGGACTGCGTCGCGACCGGCGCGACGCAGAACTCGCGCAGGCCGCAGCCCAGGAGCAGCGCGAGGTTGGTCGGCGTCGTCGCGGTCTCGCCGAAGACGGCGATCGACTTGCCGATCTCCTCGGAGCGCAGCGCCAGCTCGCGCAGCGCCCGCAGCACGGTCGGGTGGATCGGATCGAACAGGCGGCGCAGCTCGGGGTGCGCGCGGTCCGCGGCCAGGAAGTGCTGCTGCAGGTTGTCGAGCGAGACGAGCAGGAAGTCCGACTCCTCGATCAGGCCCAGCGTGGACAGCGCGGCGGACGGCGTCTCGACGACGGCGCCGACGGCGACGAACTCTCCCTCGTGCGCGCCCAGGTTACGCAGCGCGAAGCGCTCCTCGAACAGGAGCTCCTTCACGCGCCGCACGTCCGACGAGTCGATCACGAACGGCACGGCGATGCGCACCGGGCGGTCGTCCGACGACACGCGCAGGATCGCTTGCAGCT
>JAUHYB010000176.1 GCA_030426745.1 bacterium | reverse complement strand
GGATGCCGCCGCGCGCTGCGAACCCGACGATTCTGCACCCGGCACGGTACCTTCGGTCACCGGCGGCGGATCACGGAAGCGGATCGACGTCCATCGACACGTGGAGCACACGGCGCACTCTCAGCTCCTCGTCATCGAACGTGTAGTAGACGACGTGCTGACCCACGTGCTTCGACCAGTAGTCCGGTCGCAACTCCGGTCGTGGTCGCGCGGCGCCTGGAAACCTCAGGAGTGTCGTGAGCGCGTCTTCCAGATCCAGCAAGTACTCGTCCGCGCGCACCACGCCCCACGTGAGACAGCCGTAGGACCAGATCTCCACGAGGTCCTCGCGCGCCGCCGTGTCCTGGACGAGGCGCCGCGTCACTCCGCTCCCGACCGTCGGCGCGCCTCGCGGCGGATCTCCTCGAAGTCGATCTCACCCGCGTCGCCGCTCTTCACGCCCTCCTCGAGCGCGCGCCGAAGCGCTTCGATTCGAGCCTCGCGCTCCTCGAGCAGACGCAGCGCGGCTCGAATCACCTCGCTGGCGTTCCCGTAGCGCCCGGACGCGATCTGGGACTGGATGAAGGCCTGCAAGGGTTCTCCGATCGTGATGCTCGTGTTCTTCGCCATGTCGTCGCGCTCCGGAGCTTGGGTACCAAGGAATGGTACCGCTCGTGGGCGTCGACGAGGCGGACGTCGAGGAAGACTGCTCTCGAGCGGCGCGGTTCGCGCCGATCTCCGGAAACGTCGTCCGGGATCGTCGCCGGCGAGCGGCTCTCGCGGATCGGTCCCGCGCTGGATCGGGCTCGATCGCGGGAGCCCGCCGGCGAACGCACCTGCCGGGGCGGGGCCGACCGCGCCGGAACGGGCCCCAACAGGAAGGAGCGGCGGTTCGCAGTACCGCCGCTCCATGAGACTCCTGATGAGAGCTCTCGACCTCGGCCCGACGAACACGCTCTGTCGTCGGTTCGGCGCGCGCGGCGGGTCCGGGGCCTCGCACCGGGATGGCGAGGTGGGGGAATCCGGGTCGGCCGCTCCACCTAGTGCGGCCGCGTCACGCGCGTCGAGGTTCCCGTGGTCGAGGAGGGAAGAGTAGGTGCACGAGGGTGCCCGGACCGCTACGGGAATGACAAAAACATGCACTTGATTGACGCTCCATCCCCGGGGTGACACCCAAGCGGGTAGCCGGTTGCTAGGATGAGCCTCGATGAAGGCGCGCCGACAACAGCTCTCCCTGACCTCCTGGGGCCGCGTCCGCGCCCGGCGGGAGATCCAGCAGGGCGGCCTCGAGTACGAGCTGCACGTCCACGAGGAGATCGAGCTCGCGCTCTTCGACGAGGGCTCCGGCGAGCTCTTCGCCTTCGACCACTCGCTGCAGGTCCCCGAGGGCGGCGTCTACGCGGTCCACGCCGAGGTCGCGCACACCTTCGTCAGCCACCCGCGCGGCGCCGCCGTGCGCGCGCTCGTCGTGCACTTCCCGCGCGCCGTGCTGAAGCAGTTCGACGCGCCGAGTTGCCTGCCCACGCGCCGGCACTCCGCCGCCGCGCTCGCGTTCGACGGCCCCGCGTCGAGCAGCCTGCGCGCGCTCTTCCGCGACGTCGTCGAGCTGACCGACGACGGCGACGACCCGGTGCGGGGCATGGAGGTGCGCGCCGCGCTCTACCGCCTGCTGGCCGCACTCTCGCGCACGCCCGTCGCCGCGAAGGTCCCGCGCAAGGAGGCGACGCAGCGCGGCGGCACCGACGGCGCGCGCCTGACCGAGGTCTACAACTACGTGAACCACAACCTGGCCGACGACATCGAGCTGGCCGAGGCCGCGCGCCGCGCCGGCATGCGCTCCGAGTCCTTCTGCCGCTTCTTCAAGCGCACGACCGGCCAGACGTTCACGCACTACGTCAACGGCGCGCGCCTGGCCCACGCCGCGCGCGAGCTCGTCGCCGGCAACCGCCCGGTGCTCGACGTCTGCTACGAGTCCGGCTTCCAGAACCCGTCGTACTTCCACCGCCGTTTCAAGGAGAAGTACGGCGTGACGCCGCGCGAGTATCGGCGGAGTCACTCGTAGCGCGGGCGCTCACGGTTCGAGGTCGCTGCGATCGGCGTTGCTACACTGCGTCGCATGCTCGCACTTCCGATCCAGGCTCCGCTGATCCTGCTCGCGCTCGCGAACGCCGATCCCGCTCCCGCTCCTCCGACGACGCGCGCCGCGCCGAAGGACGCCGAGGTCCGCGTCCTGTTCGACTTCGACGGCGGCTCCCTCGGTGACGCGTGGACCGCGCAAGGCGAGATCTCGGTCGGCCGCAAGGAACTCGGCGACCTCGCGCGAGCGGACGGGCCCGGAGGTCACGCCGCGCGCATCGAGGCGGGCGCCGGCGGGATCTTCCTGACACGGACCGGCGCGCTCGAAGCCGACTGGAGCGAAATCGAGGCGCTGTCGTTCCAGTTGCACCGCGCCGCGGACGCGCCGCCGACGGTGCTCGAGGTCTGGTTGATCGAGGGCGACAACAAGACGCGCTTCTGGCGCAAGCTGGCCGTCGATCACGATGGCTGGGAGCGCACCGAGTTGCCCCTGAGGCACTTCCGCTGGGCGCCCGGACGCATCCCGCGCGCGGAGAACATCGCGCGCCTGGCCTTCTACTTCCGCGAGCCGGGGACCGTGTGGATCGACGACGTCGCGTTGGTCGACGACCCGCGCGGGCCGGGCGCGAGCCTGCCGCTCGAGGAACTGCGTCACCTCGCGTTCGACGGCGTGCCCGCCGACCGGGTGCGCACGATCGAACGCGACAGCGCCGTCGTGTTGACCGACTGCGAAGCGCTCGACGCCGAAGAGCTGTCGGCGCGCCTCGACGCGACCGACGCCGCCCTGCGAGAAGACCTCGGTTTCCTGGGCGAGCCGCGTCGCGCCCCGCGCCTCATCGTCTTCGCGGAGGACGAGCGCTATCGCGCGTTCCCCGGCAGGTTCGCGGCGCTGTTCGCGAGCAACAGCCCGCCGCCGTCGAGCGACGGGTACACGTTCATGGCGATCGCGACCGGGGCGTGGAGCGAACGACACGCGACTGCGCGTCCGACCTACGTTCACGAGTACGTCCACGCGTGGATGTCCGAGGCGACGGGGATCGACAACGCGACCGAGTGGCTGCAGGAAGGCCTTGCCGTGCGATACCAGTTGCGCGCGCACCCGCAGGCGAACTTCGGCGCGATCGTGCGCGAGGGGTTGGAGAAGGAGACGCACCGCACGCCGCTCGACGAGCTGTGCAGCGGCGCGCGCATCCCGACGAACCGCTACTGGCAGGCGGCGACGGTCGTCGACTACCTGCTCGACTCCGACGACTGCGCGGAACACGCGCCCGCGCTGCTCGCCGCGATCAGCGAGTCCGGCGTGACCGACCTCGGACCGCTCCTCGAGTCGACGCTCGGCACCGACTGGCCGACGTTCACCGCCGGCTGGCGCGCGTACTGCGAGGCGACCTACGCCGCGAACGACTGAGCGCCCGCTACAACCCCTCCGCCCACTTGCGCAGGGTCGCCAGCTCGTCCGCGTCCACGTCCGACCCCGGGTGCAGCGGGGTGTAGAACCACAGCGGCATCTCGCCCTCGTCGATCTCCTCGATGATCTCCTCGCCCAGCTCGCGGCGGGCGCGGGCGTCGAGGGAGGACCAGTCGGCGAAGTTCAGGTGCTCGCGGCCCTCGTCGACGTCGTGGGCGACCAGCCAGGAGACGGGGGCGACGTGGCTGTACCAGGGCCAGTGCGTCTCGTTGGAGTGGCAGTCGTAGCAGCTCTCGCGCAGGATCGAGAGCACCTCGGGCGGGGCGTCGAGGGTGGTCGGCGCCGGCGGGTTCGCGCGCTCGGGGCGCACGAGCTGGGCCAGCAGGAAGAGGATCGCGAGGCCGAGGCCGAGCTTCTTGACGAGCTTCATGGGGGAGCGTCCTGGCGTGGGGGTGGGCGACAGGCTTTCATGGCCCGCGCCGCGCCGCAAGCGCGACCGACATGAAGATGCGCGTCCTCCTCGTCAGCCACCGCTATCCGCCGGCCCACGCGATGGGCACCGAGCGCTACACCGAGCAGCTCGCCGCGGGCCTCGTGCGCCGCGGCCAGCTCGTCGACGTGTTCACGGCGGAGAAGGACATCTCGGCGCCGGACCTGTCGGTGCGCGAGCGCGTGCACGCCGGCGTGCGCGTCTTCGAGCTCGTCAACAACCTGCACTACGACGACCCGCGGCGTGGCTGGGAGCTGCCCGAGGCCGAGGCGGCGTTCGAGCGCGTGCTGGCGCGCTTCGAGCCGGACGTCGTGCACTTCCATCACCTGTTGCACCTGTCCGTCGGTTGCGCGGAAGCCGCGAAGCGCGCGGGCGCGGTCGTCGCGATGACGCTGCACGACTACTGGTTGCAGTGCGCGCGCTTCGGCCAGCGCGTGCACGTCGACGGATCGGTCTGCGACGAGATCGACCGCGCGCGCTGCGCCGGTTGCCTGTCGCGCTTCAAGTACGCGCAGACGCCGGCGGAACAGCGCCTGGCCGGGTGGATCAGCGGCTTGAAGAAGCGCACGGGCATCGACCTCGGCCCCGCGGCGCGCCGCGCGGGCCGCAAGTTCACGAAGCGCGCGACGGACGACGACGGGCCGGACGCGTCGGCGGAAGCGCTGTGGATGGATCGGCTCGCCGAGCGCGAGGACGCGTTCCGCACGCGCCTCGTCCCCGCGGTCGACCGCTTCCTGTCGCCGTCCGCCTTCCTGCGCGACCGCTTCGTCGAGTGGGGCTTGCCGCCCGAGCGCATCGAGCACCTGCCGACCGGCGTCGACCTGGACGCCTTCGACGCCGTGCCGCGCGCGCCGCGCGGCGATCGCCTGCGCGTCGCGTTCCTCGGCAGCCTGATCCCGGCGAAGGGCCCCGACGTGTTGCTCGAAGCATGGGGGCGCCTCGCGCCCGAGCAGCGCGAGCGCGCGGAGCTCACCGTCTACGGCCCGCCGGCGCAGCCCGACTTCGCGCTGCGGCTCGAGGCGCTGGCGGCCGAGGTCGGCGCGACGCTCGGAGGCCCGCTGTTGCGCGAACAGGTCGCGGCGGAACTCGCGCGCACCGACCTGCTCGTCGTGCCCAGCGTGTGGTTCGAGAACGCGCCGCTCGTGATCCTCGAGGCGCTCGCCGCGCGCACGCCGCTCGCCGTCTCGCGCCTGGGCGGCATGGCGGAGCTCGTGCGCGAGGGCGAACACGGCGTGCACTTCGCGCCCGGCGACGCGGACGACCTGGCGCACGCGATCGGCGCGCTGATCGACGACCCGGCGCGGCTCGACGCGTTCCACACCGGCGACGCGCGGCCGCCGACGCTGGACGAGATGCACGACGAGGTGCTCGCGCTCTACCAGCGCCTCGCCGCCGAACGCGCGGAGCGCACGCGTCGATGAAGGTCGTCTTCGTCGTCCACGGCTTCCCGCCGGAGGCGAACGGCGGGACCGAGCGACACGTCGCGCACCTCGCGGATCGCCTCGCCGCTGACCACGAGGTCGTCGTCGTCGCGGGGACGCTCGCGGGCGGGCCGGGCGCGGAGGAGCGGACGGAGGAGCGCCGCGCCGCGGACGGCGCGCGGTACCGCGTCGTGTTCCTGGCGCGCACCGACCTCTACCACGACCACTGGCAGAAGAGCGCGTCGCCCGCGGTGCACGCGCGCCTGCGCGAGATCGTGCGCGCGGAGCGGCCCGACGTGGTGTCCGTGCACCACTGGCTGCGGCTGTCGCGCGACCTGGTGCTGGCCGCCGCGCGCGAGGGCGTGCCGGCCGCGCTGCACCTGCACGACCACTGGGCGACGTGCCCGATCGCGTTCCGCGTGAGGCCCGCGGACGGCGCGGTGTGCGCGTCGCCGGCGAACGGCATGGTCTGTCCGCCCTGCGCCGGCGCGCTGCCGCCGTACACGCCGTGGGTCGCGACGGAGGAGCACTTCATCGCGCTCGCCGAACGGCAGCAGGACCTGCAGCGCGAGCTCGCGCTGGCGCGCGTCGTGACCGCGCCGAGCCGCGCGCACGCCGAGGCGATCGCGCGCTTCGCGGACGGCGCGCTCGAGGCGGAGGACGTGCGGGTCGTGGCGCCGACGGCGGGGGACGCGGCGCCGCGCGGCGTGGAGAGCGGCGCGACGAGGGCTGCGTCGAGTGATGCGGAGAGCGACGCGACCATCGATCCGTCGACGCGCGCGGGCACGACGCCGCCGCTCGTCCTCGCGCACTGGGGGTCGCTGTCGCGCTTGAAGGGGACGGACCTCGTCTTCGAGGCGATCGACGCGCTCGCCGACCCGAGCGCCGTGCGCCTGCGCCTCGCCGGCGTCGAGGAACGCCCCGGCTTCCTCGCGGACCTCGCCGCGCGCTTCCCGCGCGTCGCCTTCGAGCACACCGGCGCGTTCGACGACGCGCACGGCCGCCGCGCCTTCCTCGCCGCGGCGCACGCCGCCGTCGTCGCGACGCGCGCGCCCGAGTCCTACGGCCTGGTCGTCGACGAGGCGTTGGCCGCCGGCCTGCCGTGCGCGCTCGCCGACGTGCGCGCGTTCCGCGAGCGGGTCGCGGACGGCGCCGGCGCGCGCTACTTCGAGCGCGGATCGTCCGCCGCGCTCGCCGCGCTGCTGGGGGAGTGGATCGAGGGACCGCGCGCGTTCGCCGACCTGCGCGCGCGAATCGCCGCGCCCGCGCCGACCGACGTCGCCGGCACCTACATCGCACACTTCGCGGACGCGATCGCCGCCGGCCCGCCCGACCCCGCCGCGCTCCCCGCCGAGGACTGGTTCACGGACCGCATCCGCCGCCACGCGATCGAGGAGTGGGACCGCCGGTTGTCGGAGTGCTCGGCGGAGGAGCTGGGGCTGGGCTGAGGCCGACCGTTCCCTTCCGCCGCCCGGGCGGTAGAGTCTCCGCCCCCGACTCCGCCATGCGTTCCTCCACGATCCGTCCCGCGCGCGCCGCCGTCGCGCTCCTCCTCCTCGCGTCCTTCCTGTGTGCCGCGTGCGGCAGCACGAAGGAGAAGAAGCCCGAGTACGACCCGAAGGACGGGCGCGTCGCCGGGCTCGACGAGGTGCCGACGCACTACCGCGACGCGTGGGCGGCGTGGCTCGCGGGGGGGGAGG
>JAUHYB010000175.1 GCA_030426745.1 bacterium | reverse complement strand
TCGAACGCGCTGTACGTCGCCCTCGGCCGGGCGGAGCAGGACGTGCGCGAGACCGCCGCGGACCCCGTTCCCTTGCACTTGCGCAACGCGCCGACGCGCCTGATGAAGGACGTCGGGTACGGCGAGGGCTATCGCTACGCCCACGACGACCCCGACGCGGCGCGCGAGATGCGCTGCCTGCCCGAGTCGCTGGGCGATCGGCGCTACTTCGAGCGCGATCCGGGGAAGCGCGGAGGTGGCCGGAAACCCTCGAATTCGTGAGGGAAAGCGCTTGTCTCGCGCTTGGCGCGTTTCTACAAGTCGAAGCGAATCGATCCTGCCGGCACCTTCGCCGGCGGCTCGCCGCTCTCCGCGCCGGACGTCCGGCGCGCACGAACGGCGGGAACAGGACGACTCGTGACGCAAACCCGTGCCTGGCACTTTCTGCCGAGCCGAGCGCCCGCGAGCGCGCCCCGCGCGCCGACCGGACGCCGCTCGTTTCGGCAGAGAGTGCCAGGCGCGGTACTTTCCGGGCCTGTCTACGTCTCGCGCGCGGCCGCGCCGCTCAGCCCGGCGACGCCTCGCGCAGCCGCTCGGCCAGCGCGGACAACCGCTCGCCGCGGCGCTCGTTCGACAGGCCGATCGTCAGCGCGCGCCACGACCCGACCAGCACGACCAGCTTCCGCGCGCGCGTGACCGCCGTGTACAAGAGGTTGCGCTGCAGCATCAGCGAGTGTTCCGGGACCACCGGGATCACGACGGCCGGGAACTCGCCGCCCTGCGAGCGGTGCACCGTGATCGCGTACGCCGGCATCAGGTCGTTCAGCTCGCCGGCCTGGTAGTCCAGGCGCCGGTCGTCGAAGTCGACGGTCAGGTGGCCGTTCGGGTCGACGTGCACGATGCGGCCCATGTCGCCGTTGAAGACCTCGCGCTCGTAGTCGTTGCGCGTGTGGATCACGCGGTCGCCCAGCCGCCACTTCCGGTTGCCGCGTTGCAGCTCCAGACCGCCGACGCCGTTCGCGTCGCGCAGGCGGTCGTTCAGCGCGTCTACGCCGCACGCGCCGCGGTACATCGGCGCGATCACCTGCACGTCGCGCAGCCAGTCGAAGCCGAAGGAGTCGGGGATGCGCTTCGTCACGACCTCGACCAGGCGGTCGGCCGCGCGGTCCGACGGCTCGGCGGGGAAGAAGTAGAAGTCGCTCGACGTGTCGCCGCGTTCGGGCAGCACCGGCGGGTCGCCCGTCAGCACGCGGTGCGCGTTCGTCACGATCAGGCTGCCGGCCGCCTGGCGGTAGATGTGCGTCAGGCGGTGCACGGCGACGACGCGCGAGTCGAGCAGGTCCGCCAGCACGTTGCCCGCGGCGACGGACGGCAGCTGGTCGGGGTCGCCGACCATCACGAGGCGCGTGTGGCCGCCGACGGCGTTCGCCAGGTGGTAGGCCAGCACGAGGTCGAGCATCGAGATCTCGTCGACGACGACGAGGTCCGCCTCGAGCGGCTTGTCCGGGCCGTGCGCGAAGCCGCCCTCGCCGGGCTCGTAGCGCAGCAGGCGGTGCACGGTGGACGCGTCGCGGCCGCTGGCCTCGGCCAGGCGCTTCGCCGCGCGGCCGGTGGGGGACGCGAGCGCGACGGAACACCCCGCCGCTTCCGCGAGCGCGACGACCAGCCGCAGGATCGTCGTCTTGCCGACGCCGGGGCCGCCGGTCAGCAACGCGACCGGGTTCGACAGCAGGCCGCGCACGGCGGCGAACTGGTCCTCGTGCAGGTCGATGCCGTGCAGGCGCGCGACGTCGGAGATGCGCGCGTCGTCGGCCAGCGGCGCGGCCTCGCGCGCGACGAGTTCCGTCAGGCGCTTCGCCAGCTCCTGTTCGCAGTGATGCAGGCGCGGCTGGTACACGCGCGCGCCGGACGCCGATTCCTCGACGACGACTTCGCGCCGCTTGGCGAGCGCCGCCAGCGTCGTCTCGAGCGTCTCCGGCTCGACGGCGTCGTCCAGGAGGCGCGACGTGCGCGCCAAGAGGTCCTCGCGCGGCAAGTACGTGCTGCCGTCGTCCGCGCCGCCCGCCAGCGCGTGCAGCAACCCCGCGCGCGCGCGCCGCGGATCGTCGAGCGCCAGCCCGAGCTCCAGCGCGACCTTGTCCGCCGTCTTGAAGCCGATGCCGTGCACCTCGTCCGCCAGCACGTACGGGTCCTCGCGCACGCGCTGTTCGCAGTCGCCGCCCAGCGTCGCGAGCGCGGCGGCGGCCTGCCACGGCCCGAGCGACAGGCCGCGCAGGAACGCGCTGGCCTTGTGCCGGTCCATCTCGGACCGGATCGCCTCGCCCAGCGTCGCGGCGACGTCGGGGCGCAGGCCGCGGATGCCGTTCAAGCAGCCGGGGTCGTCGCGGATCTTCTCGAGCGCGCCGGCGCCCAGCGCGTCGACGATGCGCTGCGCCAGCGTCTCGCCGACCCCGTCGAAGGCCTTCGACGACAGGTAGCGGACCAGCCCGCGCTCGTCGGCGGGGGGCAGGACCTCCAGGCTGTCGAACTCGAACTGCGCCCCGTGGGCGCGGTGGCTGCCCCAGCGGCCGAGCAGCCGCACGCGCTGGCCCTGCGAGGGATCGACGGCCCGGCCGACCGCCGCGGCCCGCCCGGGGCGGAAGAGGTCGTCCGAAGCGACCTCATAACCCTTTTCAGGCGAGATCTTTAGGACGGTGTAGAGGGTCTCGGGGTCGTGGTAGGTGACGACCTCGATCAGGCCCTGGAGGGCCTCGGGGGCTCCGTCGTCCCCGGCCGCGGTCCCGCCCGCGCTCGCTGCCCGTTCGGCATCCACCCGGGGAGCATCGCAAGCAGCGCCACGGCTTTCCAGCGGGGCCTTTGCCGTATCCGGCGCTCCTGGCTATGATCTTCGCCCCTCTGCGCGGGAACGGCCCGCGTGGAGTTCGCCTCGTCATTTTCCGGCGCGGCGCCGCATGCGGCGCGCCGTGCGTCCCGTCATCCCGAAGAGTCCCACGTGATCAAAGTCCAGGTCCGTCCGAACGAGTCCCTCGAAGCCGCCCTCCGCCGCTTCAAGCGTCAGTGCAACTTCAAGGGCATCTTCCGCATCGCCAAGGCGCAGACCTGGCACGAGAAACGTTCGGACCGCCGCCGCCGCGAACGCCGCGAGCGCCTGCGCACGATCCTCAAGGCCGCGCGCAAGAACGACCCGAACTTCCGCGGCCGCGGCAAGACCCGCCCGCGTCCGAAGCGCGCGCGCGTCCGCAAGTAGCGCGAGCCCGCAGGCGCGCACGCGCCACCCCGCGAGAGACCCTGGACGACGAGGCGTCGGGGTCTTTCTGCATGTCTGGACCGAGTCGCCTCGACGGGGTGACCGCGCGCGGACGACTGCGCGCGACTGGACCGCGTCGCCGCGGCGCGCGAGACTGCGAGACGCATGGGACTGTTCGGCAAGGAACGTGACCTGAACCGCGCGCCCGACCGCGTCGAGCTGGTCGTCGACGCGAGCGCGATGGGCATGAAGGTCGAGGACGTGCACGTGCGCCTCGACGCCTTCCTGCAGCGGCACCTGTCGTGGCGATCGCGCACCTCGATCCAGCGGCTGGTGAAGGACGGCTGGCTGTACGTCGACGCGGCGACGCCGGACCACCCGCGCGGGACCGGCGAGCTCGCGCAGGAGACGCGGCCGGGCCGCAAGCTGAAGCACGGATCGCGCGTCGTCGTGGTGATCCCGCCGGAGCACCGCTTGCCCGAGCCCGAAGGCGTCGCGGGCGACGTCGTCGTGCTGTACGAGGACGAGGCGTGCATCGCCGTCGACAAGCCGCCCATGCTGCCGGTGCACCCGTCGGGCCGGCACGTGAACGACACGCTGATCCAGCGCGTGCACGCGCGGCACCCGGAGCTGCTGGAGGCCGGCCGCGCGCCGCGCCTGTGTCACCGGCTGGACCGCGAGACCAGCGGCATCGTGCTGGTCGCGAAGGAGCCGCGGTTCCACCCCGAGCTCGCGCGGCAGTTCGAGGACCGCGAGGTCGAGAAGGAGTACCTGGCCGTCGTGCGCGGCGCGCCGGAGGAGGACCGCGGGCGCGTCGAGCTGGCGCTGGGTCCGGCGCGGGCGAGCGCCGTGCGGTTGAAGATGGCGGTGCAGGCGGACGGGCTGCCGTCGCGCACCGACTGGTACGTCGTCGAGCGTCGCGCCGACTACGCGCTGCTCGGCGTGCGCCTCCACACCGGTCGCCAGCACCAGATCCGCGTGCACCTCGCGGCGATCGGACACCCGATCGTCGGCGACAAGCTGTACGCGTACGACGAGGCGCTCTTCCAGCGCAACGTCGAGGGGTCGCTGACGGACGAGGACCGCGCGACGCTCGAGCTGCCGCGCCAGGCGCTGCACAACCACCGGCTGGTGTTCACGAGCCCCGCGACCGGCGAGCGCGTCGAGGTCGTCTCGCCGCTGCCCGCGGACCTCGCGGACTTCCTCGAGTCGCGCTGAGTCCGCCGCGAGGGCGTCGACGGATCAGGGGTACTCGAAGCCGGCGCGGTAGGCGCGCGCCGTGCGCCACTCGATCAGGGCGAGCACCGCGAGGAACGCGACCGCGCGCAGCGGCGTCGACGCGAACACGTACTGCGCCAGCACCGCGACGACGACCAGCAGCGCCGCGACCGTCGCCAGCGCGCCCATCCAGTCGTGGCGCACCTCGACCTCGTCCGCGGGGACGGACAGCGGCAGGTCGCGCACGACGTGCGGGTACAGCGCGCGCAACACGAGCAGCGTCACGACGAAGCCCGCGGGCGCCAGCCGCAGCGCGAACCCCGGCCCGGCGAGCGCGACGGCGAGCCCGCCCAGCACCAGGTACAGCGGCACGAGGAAGCGCACGGCCATCGCCTTGATCGCGCCGCCGGCGATCGCCGTCGGGTCGACGGGCGCGGCCTCGAGCAACCACCGCGCGCGCGGGCTGGACGTCGCCGGCAGGTGCGCGAGCAGGATCGGCAGGTAGATCGCGGGCGTGAACAGGAGGATCGCGAGCAAGCCCTCGCGCGACTCGCCGGCGCCGCCCTTCGCGCCCGCCAGGAAGAACGCGAGCGGCAGGCCGACCATCGGGTACGTGCGCAGCACGAAGTCGCGCTCGAGCGGCAACGCGTCGGAGACGAGGTGAAAGCTGGCGCGCTCGTCGTCGCGCACCCAGAACCGCGCGGCGAGCGCGCGCGCCGGCGACAGGAGGCGCGCCAGCGGCGTGACGGACGATCGGCCGCGCGGCTCGGGCGCGGGCGGCACGACGGCGATGCACAGCGCGCCGCCCAGCGCGAGCGCGATCGGCAACCAGCTCGACGCGCCCGGCGCGCCGGCGGGCGCGTCGGCGATCGCGGCGGCCACGTAGGCGGGCAACCAGTACGCGAGCGCGCCGCCCGCGTCGACCTCGCCGAGCTCGACGTGGTGCAACCACCCGAGCAGGCGCAGGCTGGCGAAGGTCGCGGCCGCGGCGACGGCGACGATCGCGGTCTGCATCAGCACCAGCAGGCCTTCCGCGCGCTCGCCCAGCAGCGCGGCCGCCGCGAGCAGCGCCGCGGCGAGCCCGATCGACTGCGCGACGATGGCGGCGAACAGGGCGACGCGCGCGCCGGCGCCGAGCTCCGCGGGCGCGAAGAGGATCGCGGGCACGCCGACGGCCAGCGACAGGCCGACGAGCAACACGGCGATCAACGCGAAGCGCGCCAGGCGGCGCTCCAGCTCGCTCGCCGGCAGCGCGCCGGACCAGTCTCCGGCGGGGTCGTGTCGCAGCACGCCGCCGAACTCGCCCAGCAGGCCGAGCAGCACGAGGCCGGCCGACAGCGACAGCGCGAACAGCGAGAAGCCCCACGGCCCGACCAGGTCGCGCGCCAGCAGGCACAGCACGCCGGCGAAGCTGCCCTGCGCGAGCAGCGCCGCCCACGGCACGCCGCCGGAGAACTGCGCGCCCAGCCGCGCGCGGAACAGCGCGTAGATGCGGCGCGCCACGGCGCTACTCGGGCTTCGGGATGGGTGCCGGTCGGAAGTCGTCGTCGACCGCGACCATCGTGACGCTGGCCTCGGTGACGTGCACCTCGCCCTCGCGTCCGAAGCGGCGCTCGGCCCAGACGTCGACCTTCACGGTCAGCGACGTGCGGCCGATGCGCGTCGTCTCGGTGTAGCAGCTGACGAGGTCGCCCACCCACACGGGGTGCTTGAACTCGATCTTGTCCATGGCGACCGTCACCAGCCGGCCGGACCAGTACTTGTGGGCCTCGACGGCGGCCGCGAGGTCGATCTGCGACAGGATCACGCCGCCGAAGATCGTGCCGAGCGCGTTCGTGTCGCGCGGCATCATCACGTTGCGCATCGCGGGGACGCGCTCGCAGGGGAACTCGTCGGAAGTCGTACGGGGGGGCGTCATGCGTGGGTCTCCAGCCAGGAGCGGCAAGCTTGGGTCACGCGGTCCTCGAGTTCCGCCGTGTACTTCTTGAAGAAGTGGTCCGCGCCCTCGATCTCGTCCAGCTCGAGCGCAGGGTACAGGCGCGGGTGACGCTCGCGCAACGCGGCGAGGTTGCCGTACTCGTCCTCGCCGGCCTGCAGGATGAAGCCGGGCGTGCGGACGTCCTCGATGAAGGTGCAGTCGAAGGCGGCGCAGGGGAAGGCGACCAGCAGGAGGCGGGCGATGCGCGGCTCGCGGGGCGCGAGGCGCGCGACGGTGCGCGAGCCGAAGGAGAAGCCGCCGGCCCAGACGGGCAGCGCGTCGCCGAAGCGCTCGACCATCCAGTCGACGGCGGCGCGGGCGTCGTCCTCCTCGCCGCCCTCACCGTCGTGCGCGCCGGCGCTGCCCTCGACGCCGCGGAAGTTGAAACGCAGCACCGCGGCGCCCGCCGCCTGCATGCCGCGCGCCGCGCGGAAGACGACGGTGTTGTGCATCGTCCCGCCGTGCAGCGGGTGGGGGTGGCACATGATCGCGAGCGCGCGCGGCGGCGCGTCGTCGTCGGGCGTCCAGAGTTCGGCTTCGAGCGCGCCGACGGGGCCGGGGAGGATGTGCTTCGACATGGGGGGAAAGTACGGAGCCGGGCTCGTTTTTTCACCGCCGACGCGACGCAGTGAGGGGGCTCCGCCCCCTCACTGCGT
>JAUHYB010000174.1 GCA_030426745.1 bacterium | reverse complement strand
CCGGCCACGGCGACGCGACGGCCGGCGTGGTCGTCGGGCGCGACGCGGCGCTGGGCGAGGAGCTCGCGTTCGCGCGCAACGCCGAGGGCAGCGCGCTGGCGCCCTTCGAGGCGTGGCTCGTCGCGCGTGGAATGCAGACGATGGCGCTGCGGGTCGAGCGCGCGCAGCGGAGCGCCGTCCGCATCGCGCGGTGGCTCGACGCCCGGCCGGACGTCGCGCGCGTGCACTACGTCGGGTCGCCGTCGCACCCCGGCCACGCGCTGCACGCGCGCCAGGCCGACGGACCGGGCGCGGTGATCGGGTTCGAGACCGGGAGCGCCGACGCGTCACGCCGCGTGGTGGAGGCGACGCGCCTGTTCTCGATCGCTGTCAGCTTCGGCGGCGTGCGGTCGCAGATCAGCCTGCCCGGACGCATGTCGCACGCGTCGATCCCCGCGGCCGTGCGGGCGGCGCGCGCGCTGCCGGACGACCTGGTCCGCGTCGCCGTCGGGATCGAGGACGCGGACGACCTGATCGCGGACCTCGACGCCGCCTTCGCGGCCGCGCGGCGCGGCGAATCGGGGCCGGCGCTTCGCTCGGGGAGCGCGCGCGCGGTACAACCACGGGCGTGAGACTCGCGCTGCGCATCCTCCCGCTGCTCGTGCTGCTGACGCTGGTCACCGCGGTCGCCACGCACCACGCGCGCCCCAACGCGTGGAGCGCGGCGCCGCTCGCGATCGGCGAACCGCGGCCGCTGGACGAGCTGCCCTCGCGCGGCGACGTCGTGGCGCTCGCCGGCATCGTGCGCGGACCGGACGGCACGCCGCAGAACGAGGCGATCGTCGTCGTCGAGGAGCGCGAGCCGCGCTGGGCCTACACCGACTCCGGCGGGCGCTTCCGCGTCGACGGCGTGTCGCCCGGGCCGCTGCGCGTCACGGTGTGGGCGCGCGAGCACGAGGCGAGCTCGTTCGACGTCGTCGCGCCGGCGGAGGACCTGGAGCTCTCGCTCGAGCGCAGCCTCGTCGCGCTGCCCGTGCTGCCGCCGCTGCCGACCGCCGACCTCGCGGGCACGGTCGTCGCGCCGCTGTCGGGCCGCGGCGTCGCGGGGTACGAGGTGCTGCTCCTGCCCGCGCGCGACCTGACGGACTTCGGCGCGCCGGTGCCGCGCCGCGCGACGGTGAACGCCGACCGGTCCTTCCGCTTCGACGCGTTGATCCTGGGCGACTACCGCGTCGTCGTGCTGCCGCCGTGGGCCGCGGGCAGCGACTGGCCGAACCTGTGCGCGCCGACCAGCCGCCGCTTGACGCACGCCGGCGCGACGACGGCGAAGGGCACCGAGCTGGCGCTCGCCGCGGGCGAGATCCGCGGGACGGTGACCGACCTGGCGGGGCGCTTCCTGGAAGGCGCGCTGTGCCTGGTCGCCGTCGACGCGCTGCCCGAGCGCGTCTGGCCGTCGGCGATCACCGCGCCCGACGGCAGCTTCCTGATCCGCGACCTGCCGCCGGAGGTCTACCGGCTGGAAGTGCGCGCGGGTTCCGGTCGCATCTCGCAAGCGATCGAGGTCCCGCCCGGCGCGACGGTGGAAGCCGACCTGCCGCCCGTCGATCCGACGGCGCGCTGAGCGCGCGTCCCGACCGCCCGTTCGCGCCCCGGCGCCCCAACGCCGCGCCCGCTTGCGGTATCCTCCCGGGGATGGAGCCGATCTACCTGGACAACGCGGCGAGCACGCCGGTCTCCCCCGCCGTGCGCGCGGCCATGGCGCCCTACTACGAGGAGTCGTACGGCAACCCGTCGGCGGCGCACCGCCTGGGCGTCGCCGCGAGCGAGGCGATGGACCGCGCGCGCGAGCAGGTCGCGCGCGCCGTCGGCGCCCGGGCGAAGGAGGTCGTGTTCACCGCCGGCGGCACCGAGGCGAACAACCTGGCCGTGCTGGGCGGCGCGCGCGCGCGTCGCGACCGCGGCCGCCACGTGATCGTCGGCCCCACCGAGCACGCGTCGGTGCGCAAGACGGCGCTGGCGCTGGTCGACGAGGGCTTCGAGGTCGAGACGGCGCGCCTCGACGCGCAGGGCGCGTTGGACCTCGACTGGCTGGCGGACCGACTGCGCGAGGACACGGTGCTGGTCGCGCAGATGCTGGTCAGCAACGAGTTCGGCTCGGTCTACCCGGTGCGCCGGGTCGCGCGGCTCGTGCGCGCGCGGTCGCCGCACGCGCTGGTGCACGTGGACGCGGTCCAGGGCCTGGGCAAGCGCGAGCTGTCGCTCGGCGAGTTCGGCTGCGACACGCTGTCGATCAGCGGACACAAGGTGCACGGGCCGAAGGGCGTCGGCGCCTTGGTCGTGCGCGAGGGCACGGCGATCGCGCCGGTGACGCACGGCGGCCCGCAGGAACACGGCTTGCGCGCGGGCACGCAGAACACGCCCGGCATCGTCGGCCTGGGCCGCGCGGCGGAGGACGCGGAAGCGACGCGCCCCGCGGCGGTCGCCCGCTTCGCCGAGATGCGCGCGCGATTCGCCGAGTCGCTGTCGCGGATGGACGGCGCCAGGCTGGTCGAGCCCGGCGCGCCCGCGCAGGAGATCATGCCCGGCATCGTGACGATGTTCGTGCCCGGCGTGCCGGCGTCGGTGCGCCTGCACCACCTGGACGAGCGCGGCGTGCTCGCGTCTGCGGGCGCGGCGTGCAACGCGAAGACGAAGGCGGTGAACCCCGCGCTGCTGGCGGCGGGGCTCGACGCGGACGACTCGCGCCGCGTGCTGCGCTTCTCGCTCGCGGCGACGACCACGGACGACGAGGTCGCGCGCGCGCTCGAAGTGCTCGAGGCCGTGAACCGCGAGCTGGAGACCGTGCAGTCGTGACCGCGACCGAGATCGGATCCCCGGAGATGGTGCTGGTCCGCTACGGCGAGCTGGCGCTGAAGGGCAAGAACCGCGGGTCGTTCGAGCACGCGCTGATCCGCAACATCCGCGCGGCCTGCGAGCCGATCACGCCGCTCTTCGTCGAGCGCCGCCGCGGCCGCCTGACCGTCGTGCCCGAGCGCCGCGTCGGCGACGTCGCGCGTCGCCTGCAGGACGTCTTCGGCATCAAGACCGTCTCGCCCGCCTGGGGCGTCGAGCCCGACCCCGAGCGCATCGCGCAGGTCGCGCGCGCCGTGCTGGCGGACGCGCTGCTCGACCACCCGCCGGGCGCGGAGATCCCGTTCCGCGTGCAGTCCTCGCGCGGCGACAAGGCGTTCCCGATGACCTCGGTCGAGCTGGACCGCTTCGTCGCGCCGCGCGTGCTGGAGGGCACCACCGGCCTGAAAGTCGACCTGAAGCACGCGCGCCTCGTGCTGGGCATCGAGGTGCGCACCGAGCGCGCCTACGTCTTCGTGCGCCGCCTGCCCGGCCCCGGCGGCTTGCCGGTCGGGACGCTGGGCCGCGTGCTGTGCCTGCTGTCGGGCGGCATCGACTCGCCCGTCGCGGCGTGGCTGGCGATGAAGCGCGGCTGCAGCGTCAACTTCGTCACCTTCCACTCCGCGCCCTACATCGGCGAGGCGTCGAAGAAGAAGGTCGTCGACCTGGTGCGCGCGCTGTCGCGCTACCAGCCGAAGTCGCGGCTGTACGTGCTGCCCTTCACCGAGGTGCAGGAGGCGATCCGCGACCACGCGCCGTCGCCCTACCGCACGGTGCTCTACCGCCGGATGATGCAGCGCCTCGCCAGCCGCCTCGCGCTGCGCGAGAAGTCGCTGGCGCTCGTCACCGGCGAGTCGCTGGGCCAGGTCGCCAGCCAGACGCTGGAGAACATGACCTGCATCGGCGCCGCGGCCGACCTGCCGGTGCTGCGCCCGCTCGCCTGCTACGACAAGGAGGAGGCGATCGACCTGGCGCGCAAGATCGGCACCTTCGAGCTGTCGACGATCCCCGAGCCGGACTGCTGCACGGTCTTCATGCCGCCCAAGCCGATCATCAAGGGCCGCCTCGAGGTCTGCGAGCAGGCCGAGGCCGCGCTGGACGTCGAGGGCCTGGTCGAGCGCTCGCTGGCCGGCGTCGAGGTCGTCGACGTCGCGCACGAGGGCGCCTAGGCGCGCCGCGGGGTCGCCCGCGGGCCCCGCTTCGCCCCGAAGGACCCGCGGCGCCCGCGCGTCCGACTGCTACCATCCCCGGCGATGAACCGGAGCATCGCCCTCTTCGTCGCCCTCGCCGTGTTCGTGGCGCACGCGTTCGCGGTCCACAGCAACCTGTCGGGGGATCTGGCGGCGCCGGGCGACACGGCCTACGCCGCCTTCCGCGTCGCGCGGAACCTCGTGCACGAGGGGTCCTGGTCGTGGCAGTACGGCGAGCCCGGCATCGACGCCTACCCGTCCGCGCTGTGGGTGTGGGTGTACGCGGTCGCCGAGCGCTTGCTGTGGCCGTCGAAGACCTTCGTCGCGGCGGTCGGCCTGGGCGCGGGCCTGCTCACGATGATCGTCGCGTCGCGCTTCCACCGCGACCGCATCGCCAGCCTGATCGCGCCGCTGTTGCTCGCGATCTCCGGCGGCTTCGCGGCGGCGGCGGTCAGCGGCACGGAGTGGTCGCTGTTCACGCTCTTCCTGCTGACGGCCTTCGCCGCGCTGGAGAAGGACCACCACCGCTGGCTGGCGGCGGCGCTGGCGCTGGCGGGATGGACGCGGCCGGAGGGCTGGTTGATGGGCGGCGTGCTGTTCGTCATGCAGCTCGTGCGCAGGAAGCGCGAGGGCCGCGGCGCGCTGTGGCCGTTCGCGGTCGCGGCGGCGGCGGCGGGCGTCCTGGCGTGGCTGCGCTACTCGCAGACCGGGCACCTGCTCTCGCCGGCGCTGCGCGACCTGTGGGACGGCGACGCCGCGCGCTGGTCGGACGGCCTGGCGGACTTCGTCAGCTTCCAGTTCCTGTACGCGGCGCCGCTGCTGGTCGGCTTCGCGCTGTGGTACCTGCTGCGCGGCCGCTTGACGAACACGGGGCGGCGCGCGCTCGAGCTGTACGTCGCGTGGAGCCTCATCGCCGTCGCGGCTGGCGGCGGGCGCCAGGGCTTCCACCAGCTGTTCCTGCCCGGCCTGCCGCTGGCGTTGATCGCGGCGCAGGAAGGGATGATCTGCGCGCTGAACAGCCCGCGGCAAGTCGTGCGCGGCGTCGCGTGGACGACCTTCGTGCTCGCCGTGCTCGGCGCGGGCGTCGCCAGCCGCACGGGCGGCGACCTGGGACCGCTGCCGCTCGAGCGCTGGCAGCGCGTGCTCGACCGCCGCACCGCGAGCGCGCCGCGCTTCGGTTACGCGAACCACCTGGGGCGCGACGGGCTGAACGAGGCGCTGGAGGTCGACGCCCTGCTGCGCGCGGTCGGCATCTACGTGCGCGACCACCTGGACTCGCACGCGAGCGTCGGCAGCTTCTGGCCGGGCTCCATCGCGTACCTGTCGCGCCGCGACGTGTGGGACCTGGGCGGCCGCGCGACGCCGGTCGCGGACGGCGAGTCGCTGCGCTCGTGGAGCGCGCCGATCTCCGTGGACCTGGCGCTCGCGCTGCAGCGCAAGCCCGACTACCTCGTCCCCCGCGCGCGCTCGGCGCGGACGGTGCCGACCGCCGACGAGCTGGCCGAGGAGTGGCTGCGCGGCGTCGACCGCGCGCCGTCCGACGCGGCGCACATCGCGGGCGTGCGCGCGGCGCTCGAGGAGTACGAGCTGATCACCGTGCCCGTCCGCCCCCAGCTCGGGCGCACGGCCGGCAACGTCGACCGCCCCGTGCACCTCCTGCGCCGCCGCGCGCTGGACCTGGCCCCGCGCCTGTCGGTCGAGGTCGAGGGCGGCGCCCTGCGCGTGCTGCTGCAACACGACGGTCCCGAGCAGCTCGCCGACCTGCGCGTCCTGCTCGAGGACGACGAGGGTCGGACCTACGCGATGAACCCGCGCGGCGAGGCCGTCGCGTCGCCGCAGGTGCTCGCGCGCCCGCGCCTCCTGATCCGGCCGACCAGCGAGGGCCGCGACGTGCTGGCGTTCCACGCGGACCTCGGCGACGAGGTCCAGCGGCTGCGCCGCGTGCGCGCCGTGCTGCGCAACCCCTTCGCCGCCGGCGAGGACGCGTTCGACTACGCGAGCGCGGAAGTGATCGTCGAGCTGCGATAGACCGCGCGGGAAAGTACGGAGCCGGGCTCGTTTTTTCACCGGCGCGACATACGGCGGCGCGGCCAAGGGCCGCGCCGCCGTATGTCGCGCCGGTGAAAAAACGAGCCCGGCTCCGTACTTTCCCGCCCGCTACTGGATGCCGAAGCGCTTGAGCTTGCGGTACAGCGTGCTCTTGCCGACCTTCAGCAGCCGCGCCGCGGCCAGCTTGTCGCCGCCGACGTGCTCGAGCGCGCGCATCAGCGCCTTCATCTCGTAGTGGTCGAGGCTGATCGGATCCTCCTCGGTGATGTCCCACTCGTGACGGCGGCGGCCGGCGAGCGCGCCGGGCTGGACGTCGGTCGGCGCGCCGATGCGGTGCGTGCCGTTCGGCGAGGTGTCGCGCGGCGACTGCGGGATCAGGTCGTGCGCCGGCAGGTCCTCGGCGAGGTCGCGCAGGGGCTGCGGCATCGTCGCCGGCGTGATCGTGCCGTCCTCGGCGGAACGGCACGCCTCGCGCACGACGTCGATCAGCTCCGCGACGTTCGCGGGCCACTCGTACTGCAGGAACAGCTGCAGCGCCTCGTCGGTGATCTCGTGCACGCCGTTCGCCGGGCCGAAGCGCGAGACGTAGTGCATCGCCAGCGGCAGGACGTCCTCGGTGCGGTCGGCCAGCGGCGGCAGCGCGGCGCGGCACTCGGCGAACAGCGCGTAGAGGTCCTTGTCGAAGGCGCCGGACGAGACCTTCGCGGCCAGGTCCTCGCTGGTCGACGCCACGAGGTGCACCTCGACGCGCTCCTTCGCGCCGCCGCCCTCGCGGGTGAACTCGCCGCTGCGCAGGAACGCCAGCAGGCGCTTCTGGATCGCCTTCGGCAGCGCGCCGAGCTCCTCCAGGTAGACCGTGCCGTCGCAGGCCTTGTGCAGCAGGCCCGGGCGCGCGGCGGAGCCGTCGCCCTCCGCGTCCTTCGCCGTGCCGAACAGCTCGTGCGCGAGGCCCGCCTCGTCGAACGCGCTGCAACGCAGCTGCAGGAACGCGCC
>JAUHYB010000704.1 GCA_030426745.1 bacterium | reverse complement strand
TCGGGCGGCTGTTCCTGTCGCGCGGCGGCATGACCAGCCTGGCGCGCGGCGCGGACGCCGGCGGCGGCGAGCTGGTGTTCCAGCTCGACCTCAGCGGCGCCTCGGTCGGCGACGCGATCTACCTGCAGGGCCTCGTGTTCGGCCCGCGGCGCCTGTCGCCGGGCGCGCTCGAGGTCGTCGTGCAGCCCTGACGAGGCGGCACACCGAACGCAGGGAGGCCCCCCGCGCCGTCACGGCGCGGGGGGCCTCTTCCTTCCCGAGTCTCGGCACCGCCTCGGGGAAGCGGCGCGCGATGCGTCGTCCGCGACCCTATTCCACCGGGTCCCCGCCGGGGCCCACCGGGAACAAGTCGCCGTTGCTCTGGTCGCAGAACTCGAACGGCAGGTCGGCCACGCAGCGGCTGCCCGAGACGCACTCGACCAGCACGGCGTAGACCGCCGGGTCGGAGATCGTGCGCTCGGTCGACTCCGCGACCGCGCCGTCGATCAGGATCCAGCCCGCCTTGCGCCCGGGCGCGCCCAGGATCTCGTTCAGCGCCGCGTTCGTCTGCGTGAGCAGGAAGTCGTTGGTGAACGCGCCGGAGATCTCCTCCAGCGTCGGCTTCGCCCAGCAGTCGAAGGTGTAGGTGCGCGGGAAGACCTCTTCGTTGTCGTTGAAGATCAGCAGGTCGACGCGCGTCGTGAAGGCGGCGCCGCCGCTGAGGCCAAGCAGCACGAGCTCGCTGCGCACGTTGCGGCTCTGCCCCATGAAGCGCGGGATCACGATCTGGTCGGGCGCGCGTGCGTACTCGATGCCGTTCAGGTCGTGGATGCCGTCGCCGTCCACGTCCGTCAGCGCGTACTGCGGACAGCCCGGCGCGGGCCCGCCGCCGAAGCCCTCGAAGGCCACGGCGTTCACCGAGTAGCTGAAGACGTCCACGCCGCTGTACACGACGTACTGGCCGATCAGGCCGTTGTAGGCGATCGCCTGGCCGCCGTCGGGGCAGCGCGCGACGGCGTACAGGAAGCCCCGCTCGGAGTTCGGGTTGTGCGCCTCGACGATCAGCGAGACCGTGTCGGCCGGCGTCAGCCGCTCGGTGCGGTTGAACTCCAGGCAGTCGCCCTCCTTGCGGTAGACGAACTCGACGTCCACGTCCGACGCGCCGGGCGAGACCTCGGTGTTCGTCACCGTGACGAGCGTGAGCATCCCCTCGCGGCTGTCGTACTCGGGGAACAAGAGCAGCGCGCCCGGCCGGCGGCGGTGCGTGAAGTTCTCGCAGGAGAACTCGAGCTGGATGACGACCTGCGCCGTGTCGGAGCACCCGTCCTCGTCCGTGATCCGGTACGTGAACGCGTCGAAGTCCTCGAAGCTCGCGTTCGGCGTGTAGGTCACGAAGCACCCGTCGCAGGGCTCCTCACCGAGGCAGCCGCCCGAGATCACGACGTCGCCGTGCGTCGGGAAGGCCACGATCTCGAGGCTGCCGCAGAGGATCGGGCTGTCGGGGTCGAAGTCGTTGTCCAG
>JAUHYB010000703.1 GCA_030426745.1 bacterium | reverse complement strand
ACGCGCTCCGCCTCGAAGCGCTCGAGCGGCGCCGTGACCTTCACGCCGTTCGGCCCGGAGACCGACGGCCGCACCGCCGCGAGGTCGACGTGGATCGTCCGCGCGTAGCGCGCGTCGTCGTCGGCCGCGAGCGACCCCTCGCGCAGCTCCGCGCGCAGCTGCGCCAGCGCGCGCTCGTTCACGTCGCGGTCCCCGTCCCGACCAGCGACGCCGTCGCGCGCGAGGCGATCCGCGATGCGCTCCAGCCACGCGAGCGTCCGCTCGTCGCACGGGAACAGCCCCGCGAGCGCGCCCCACTCCGTCGTCATGTTCGCGACGGTCAGGCGCTCGTCGATCGACAGCGACGCGACGCCGGGCCCGTCGAACTCGACGGCGTGGTTCAACACCTCGTCGTCGCGCACCTCGCCGCACAGCGCCAGGATCAGGTCCTTGCCCGTGGCGCCGTCGCGCAGCGCGCCGCGGAGCACGACGCGCGTCACCGGCGGCACGCGGTACCACGTCTCGCCCGTCGCCCAGATCGCGGCGGCGTCGCTGCGCACCACCGGCGTGCCGAGCGCGCCGAGCCCGCCGTACAGGTTCGAGTGGCTGTCCGACGCGACGACCATCCGGCCGGGCAACACGAAGCCCTCCTCGCACATCACCTGGTGCCCGATCCCGCGACCGGCGGGGTGGAACGCGATCCCGTGTTCGGCCGCGAACGCCTCGATGCGCGCGTACTTCGCCAGGTTCGCCTCGGACCGGTTCTGGACGTCGTGGTCCAGCGTGAACACCGGCTGGCGCGGGTCGGCGACGCGCTCCGCCCCCAGCGCGCGGAACTTGGGGATCACCGCGCCGGTGTTGTCGTGCGTCATCACGTGGGCCGGTCGCACGCGCAGGACGTCGCCGGAGCGCACGACGGCGCCCTCGGGCAGGCCCAGCGCGTGGCGCTGTGCGATCTTCTCCGTCCGGGTCTGCGTCATGTGGGGGGGTCTCGTCGCCGAGACGAGGGCGGGTAGAATCCTCCGCACCCCCGCGATCGGTCAAGCACCTGCACCACTCATGCGCACGATCCCCCTCCTCGCCCTCCTCGCCGCCCTGCTCGCGCCCTCGTGCGAGACGACCTGGGACGCGCCGAACCGCGACCTGCACGGACCCAGTGACATCGAGGAGTACATCCAGCGGCTGGAGGACGAGCGCCGCGTCAAGCAGCTGCAGGTCGACGTCGTGATCGACCGGTTGGGAATCGAGTCGGACGACTGGGTCGGCGACCTCGGGTGCGGGCCGGGCATGTTCAGCCTGCCGCTGGCGCAAGCCGCTTCGGACGGGCTCGTGTTCGCGACGGACATCGAGCCCGCGCAGCTCGACCGCTTGCGCGAGCGCATGGCGCAGGCCGAGGTCGACAACGTCTTGCCGATCCTCGCGTCCTACCACGACCCGCACTTCCCGCCGGCGTCCCTCGACCTGGTGTTGATCGTCGACACCTACCACCACCTCGAGGACCGCGTGGCGTACCTGCGGCGAC
>JAUHYB010000173.1 GCA_030426745.1 bacterium | reverse complement strand
CGCCTTTCGCGCGACGGTGCTGGACGAGAACGCGGAGAAGGCGTTCGGCGCCGTCGAAGCGGCCCTGCGCGGCGGCGTGACGCACGACCGCGTCGCGCGCGCGCTGGTCGTCGCGGCCGCCGAACGGCTGGCGCGCTTCGACCGCGCCGTCGACGCGAACCCGCAGCTGGCCGAGACGTGGCTGTGGGCGACGCACCGCTTCACCTTCGCCGCCGCGGTGCGCCAGGCGGTCGAGCGCTGGGACGACCCGCGGCGCGCGCGGTTCCTGTTCCAGTGCGCGGCCTTCGTGAACCTCGGGCGGCCCATGGACGGCGACGCGCCGCTGCCCGCGGCCGCCGGCGACGGGCGCGCGGCGAGCGTGATCGACGCGATCGCCGGCAAGGACGGCGACGCGACCGTCGCGGCGGCGCGCGCGTGCCTCGCGGAAGGCGGCGAGGGCATCGACGCCCTCGAAGCGGCGGTGCACGAGCTGCTCCTGTCCGACCCGCTCGTCGTGCCGATCTTCGTCGCGCACGCGGTGAAGACGGCGCTGGCGGGGATCGAGGAGACGCGCGCGTTGCAGGGCGACGACGGCGCAGACCTGCCGCTGCTCGCGTCGCTGCGCTTCCTCGCGGGCCCGCACCGCGAGCGCCGCGTCCGCGACGTCGTCGGCACGTCGATCCGCTGGGTCGTCGACGGCACGATGCCCGCCAAGCTGACGCAGTGACCGCCGCGCGGTCCCGCGATCAGTAGTTGTCCGGGAACATCAGCCGCTCGACGGCTTCGATCGTGATGTGCAGCACCTTGATGTGCACTTCCTGGATGCGGTCGGACGTCTGCGCGACCGGCACCACGATCGGGATGTCGACCATCTCCAGCATCTTGCCGCCGCCCTTGCCGAGCAGGCCGACGATCCTCATGCCGCGCTCGCGAGCGACCTCGCAGGCGCGCTGCACGTTCGGCGAATTGCCGCTGGTCGAGATCGCGACGAGCAGGTCGCCGGGCTTGCCGTAGGCCTCGACCTCGCGCGCGAAGACCTCGTCGTAACCGAAGTCGTTCGCGATGCACGTCAGGTGCGAGGGGTCGGAGAAGGCGATCGCCGGCAGCGCCTTGCGGTTGCCGCGGAAGCGCCCCGTCCACTCCTCGGCGAAGTGCATCGCGTCGCACATCGACCCGCCGTTGCCGCAGGACATCAGGAGGCCGCCCCGCTCGAGGGTCTCGTGGGCGGCCCGGGCGAAGCGCCCGACCTGCTCCAGGCAGTTCGGGTCGTCCAGGAAGGCCTGCAGGGTGGAGGCGGCCTCGTCGAAGGAGGCGCGGACGGTGTCGAGGGCGTTCATGGCGAGGATTCTCCTCGCGTCGCTCCCGCGGCGCAAGCGGCCCGCAGGGATGCGAACTCCTACTGGGGAGGCCCTGGCGGGATGTCGCAAAGGATCTCTCTTGCGCTAAGCCGCCGTTCTGCGACGATTTATGAAGCTCAGATCAAAACTCACTCATGGGAGAGACGCGCTCGCGCGGGATGTCGTTTTGATGGATAGCAAGGGAGTGAACCATGAACCGACTCGGCCTGATCCTGAAGCAGTCCCGCGGCAAGCAGTCGCGCGTGCAGTTCGCGCGCAAGCTCGGCCTCAGCTACACCTTCGTCCGTGCCATGGAGCACGGGCTGCGCTTCCCCTCCGACAAGGTGTTGCTCGAGATGGCGGAGCGCCTGCAAGTCGACCCGGGCGACCTGCTCCTCGCCGCCTACTGTGACCGCTCGCCGCAACTCGCCGACGAACTCACGCGGCGCGGCGTCGAGCTCCCCGAAGAAGACCGCGAGGCGATCGCCCGCGAAGAACGCGCCGGAGAGACCGGCGAGCCCGCCGAAGAGGCGCCCGCCGCGCCGGCCGCCGAAGAGACCCGCGCGCCGATCGCGCGCGACGACTCGATCCAGGTCTCCCGCCGCTTCTAGCACCCGCGCCGCGACCCCCCGCGCGCTCGCGCGGGAGCATCGCGGACGCGTCTTCCCGCAGCCCGCGTCGGGCGGCGCCCTCCCCGGGTGTCGCCCGACCGTTCGTAGAGGGGTCGGCGGCCCGCGCGCGCTCGATCGCGGCCGCCTCGCTCCGGCGGTCGGGAGCGGCGCAGGACCCGCCGCGCGCGGGGCGTGCTACCATCCCGCGCATGAAGCTCGTCCCCGCCCTGCTCGTCCTCGCCGCGGCCGGCCTCGGGTACGTCGCCTGGAGCGGCCCCGCGCGACCGGTCGAGGCCTGGCAGCACCCCGAGTCGGCGGACTTCGTCGGCGACGTGCCGCCCGGTTACGTGCTGATGCGCTTCGACGTCGAGGGCATGTGCTGCCGCTCGTGCCCGCAGAAGCTGCAAGCCGAGCTGGCCGAGCTCGACGGCGTGCGCTCGTCCGGCGTGCGCTTCGAGACGAAGTCGGCGGACCTCGTCGTGCCCGCGGGCTACGACCCCGCGCCGGCCCTGGCCGTGCTGAACCAGGGCAAGTACACCGCGACGCCGGCACCGAGCGACGGGCCGTGAGCGGCCCGGCGCGGCGACGCCGCGTGGTCGGTCGCGTGTGCATCGGCCTGGGCGTGCTCGCGGTCCTGGTCGGCGTGCTGCGCATGAACGCGCGCGCGCTCGGCGGGCCGCCGCAGCACACGCGCGACTTCAGCCAGCGCCGCACCGACCGCCAGGTGCGGTCCGCGGTCCACGAGGGGTTCCCGGAGTTCCTGGTGTGCGCGCTCGGCGGCTTCGGCCTGATCGTGTTCGGCGCGTACCGCTCGAAGAGCCCGTCCTAGGACCCACCGGGCTCCGGCCGGCTGCGGGCTAGCTCCGCGGCGCGGCCTCGCGCGCCGCGATCAACGCGTCGAGCTCGTCGCGCAGGCGCGCGATCACCTCGCCGTAACCGAAGGCGCCGACCAGCTCCTCGCCGCGCTTCAGGTGCACCTGCTTCGGCCCGCACCACAGGCCGAGGTCCGCGTCGTCGGTCTCGCCGGGGCCGTTCACGCGGCAGCCCATGACGGCGATCGTCAGGTCGTGGTCCGCGGCGTACTCGGTCGCGCGCTTGACCTCTTCCGCCAGCTCGATGAAGGCCGTGTTCTCGACGCGCGAGCACGAGGGGCACGCGATGATGTTCAGCCCGTCGAAGAAGTTCGGGGGCACCGACCGGAAGCGCCCGGCGGCGATGTCCTCGATCAGCTCGCGCCCGACGGCGATCTCCATGCCCTTGTCGTCGAAGGGCACCGTCAGCGAGACGCGCAGGGTGTCGCCGACGCCGCGCGACAGCAGCTGCTCGAACGCGATGCGCGTCTTGATCACGCCGTCCGGCGGCATGCCCGCCTCGGTGACGCCCAGGTGCAGCGGCACGTCCGGGCGCATCTCGTGGAAGCGCAGGTTCGCGTCGATCACGACCTTGGGGTCGGAGTCCTTGATCGACACGACGTAGTCGGCGAATTCCTCGGCGTCGACCATCGCGCAGTGGTCGGCCGCGCACTGCACGATCGCGCCGATGTGGTCGCCGCCGAAGCGCTCCTTGTACTCGGGCGCCACGGACCCCGCGTTCACGCCGATCCGCATCGCGCAGTCGTGCGCGCGCGCGACCTCGACCAGGTAGCGCACCTTGTCCTCGATCGACTTGTCGCGCTCGTGGTGGTGCAGGTGGCCGGGGTTGTAGCGCAGCTTGTCGACCAGCGGGGCGACCAGCTCGGCCAGGCGGTAGTTCTCCTGCAGGTCGACGGACAGGATCGCGTCGGTCTCCGCCCGGATCTCACGCAGCGCCTCGACGTCGCGCTTGCTGTCCACGGCGACGCGAATCAGGTCGGCGCCGGCCGCCTCGAGCAAGCGCACCTGACGGAGGGTCCCCGCGACGTCGGTCGTGGGGGTGGCGGCCATGCTCTGCACGGCGATCGGCGCGTCTCCGCCGACCGCGAGGTCGCGGATGCGGATGCGTCGGCTGCGTCTCTCGGGGATCATCGCGTGGGTCGATTTCGGCCGAAAATCCTACCCCTGTCGACCGCGCGCCTCGGAAGCCCACCGGAGAAAGATCGGGAAACGGTCCGGAGGGTGGCGCTCATCCCTCTCTGCTGTCCACGGCACCGCCCGGTACGACTCCTCCTGGATGCCCCACCGCGATCCCCTCCGGTGGGGCTCCTTCTGTTTCAGGGCGAGCGCCGCCGTCGCGCGCCGCGGAGGGACCGGAGCCGGTGGAGCGAACGGCCGCCTACTGTTAATATGGGGGTCGCGGACGGCGCGGCGGCGGAGAGCGGCGCGCGGGCGTACCACGGGGGCGATCGGCGGCGGCGCGGACCGGGCAAGGGTCCTCGCCGCGGAGCGGATTTCGCCCCCGGCGCCAACGACACGGAACGGGCAGCGGAAGGAGTTCGCATGAAGGCGAAGACGGCGATCATCGGCGGCGGCTTGATGGGCACGACCATCGCGTGGCACCAGGCGCAGCGCACGGACGGTCTGCGCGAGACCGTGGTGGTGTGCGAGAAGGGCGAGATCGGGGGCGGGTCGTCGCGGCGCGCGGCGGCGGTGTTGAGCCAGGTGCACCAGGACCTGGGCCTGTCCGGCATGGCGCGCGACTCGCTGAAGTTCTACGCGGGCTTCGAGGGGCGGTGCGGCCGCTCGATCGGCTTCCAGCCCTGCGGCGTGCTGACGCTGCCGGCGGACGCCGAGGCGGCGGAGCGCGAGCGGCTGGCCGCTCACAAGGCCGAGCTGGAGGCGATCGGCATCCGCGTGGATCTGCTCGACGCGCAGGAGTTGCGCGAGCTGGTCCCGGGCATCTCCGTCGTCGACGGCACCATGGCGCTGTACGAGCCGGACGGCGGCTTCCTCGACCCGGCGCGCGCGATGCCCGCGATCAGCGCGCTGGCGCGCGACCAGGGCGCGGTGTTGCGGACCGGCTGCGAGGTCGACGAGATCCTGTTCGAGGACGGGCGCGTCGTCGGCCTGCTCACCAGCCAGGGCCGCGTCGACACGAACCAGGTCGTCGTCGCCGCGGGGCCGTGGACGGCCAGCCTGCTGGCGGCGGCCGGCGTGGACCTGCCGGTCCAGCTCATGCGCACGCACCAGCAGAACGTCGCGCGACCGCTGACCAGCGCGGAGACCGAGGCGCCGGACGAGGAGCTCGCCGACCTGTCGCAGACGTGGATCCGCGGCTTCGGCGAGCAACACGTCGGGCGCGAGGTGCTCGAGCGCGACCTGGAAGAGCGCTTCGCCGACGAGAACGAGGAACAGGCGCGCCATCCGGTCATCGTCGACCGCGAGCACGGCATCCTCGTGCGCTGCGAGCCGGCGCAGGAGCGGACGCGCGTGCTGGACATCGGCGCGCGGCACTCGGAAGTGGTGGAGGAGCCCGACGCGTCGTCCGACGAGGCCTCGCAGGAGTTCGGCGCGTGGGCGCGGACGGCGCTCGAGAGCCGCTTGCCGCGCTACGCCGGCCGCGAGAGCTACGGCGCCGAGATCTCGTGGGAGGACCACACGCCCGACGGCTTGCCGATCGTCGGCGAGGTCGATGGGGCGGAGGGCCTGTGGGTCGTCGCCGGCTTCGGCCAGCGCGGCTACGAGTTCGCGCCGTCGATCGGCGAGGGCATGGCGCAGGCGCTGACGGGCAAGCCGATCAGCGCGTTCGACCCCGAGCTGCTGTCGCCCGCGCGCTACCACGTGCGCCGCCGCGCCGACGCGACCAGCGGGGGCCGGTCGTCGTAGCGCGTTACGCGCTCCAGAATCACAGCGCGTCACGCGCTCGGGGGTTGTAGCGCGTCACGCGCTCCGGAATCACAGCGCGTCACGCGCTCCGCAATCACAGCGCGCCGCGCGCCGGCCATGACCGCGCGCCGCACCCGCGAGCGAACGAGAACGAGGGCCGGTCCGCAGCGCGCGGACCGGCCCTCGCCGATGCGGTTCGAGTCCGTCGGCGTCAGGGTCGCGGGTCGGACACGACGCTGGCGATGCGCACGCCGTAGCGCTCGTCGATCGTCACGATCTCGCCGCGCGCGACGACCTTGCCGTTGACCAGGATGTCCGCGGGTTCGTGCGCCTCGCGGTCCAGCGGGATCAGCGCGCCGGGGCCCATCTTGACCAGCTGCGACAGCGTCAAGCGCGTGCGCCCGACCTGCACGGTCAGCTGCACGGGGACGTTCATCAAGCTGTCGAGCCCGATCGGCTCGCCGCCCGCGCCTTCCTCCAGCTCTTGCAACCGGCCGGTCTGCACGTGCACGGCCTCGGTCGCGTCGTCGATGGCTTGTTCCAGCTCGTCGCCGGTGGTGGAGAGATTCTCTTCGCTCATGTCGTTCTAGTCCTCTTCGGTCGGGTCGAGCTCGAGGATGCGGATGGCGAGGTGGCCGTCGTGGCTGCCCCACTGCGCGCGGCCCGCCGGGCGGTCGTCGATGTACAGGTTCACGGGCGACTGCGCGTCCGTGTCGAGGGGGATCACGTCGCCGACTTCCAGGCCGAGGAGGTCGGACAGCGCGAGTTCCACCGAGCCGAGGCGCGCGCTGAACTCCAGCGGCACGTCGTCGAGGTGGCTCGGGAGGTCGATGGTCGCGGAGGCGTTCGCGTCGGTCGCGGCGCCGCCGCTCACGCCGGGCAGGTAGACGCGCAGCGTGCTCTCGCCGCCCTCCGCGTCGAGCGCGAGGTGCAGGTACAGGCGCTGCGGATCGGCGTCGAGCCCGGCGTCGACGGCCAGCAGGAACGCGCGCGCGTCCTGGACCAGCTCGGGGTCCTCGATCGTGAGGCCCAGGCGGCCGGCGCAGTGCGCGGCGACGCTGCCGCACAGCTCGCGCACGACGCCCTGTTCCAGCGTCGACAGGCGGCGCGGGTCCTTCTCGCTCTCGTCGACGTTGCCGCCGAGCGCGATCGCCGCGGCGTTGCGCGCGGCGTGGTTCTCCCAAATCGCCCAGCCCTGCACGCCGTCGACGCGGAAGCACAGGAGGACGAAGGGCTCCTCGAGGCCGTCGAACAGGCCGGCCGTGGCGATCTCGCCGATGCCTTCGAGGCGCGTGGGCACATCCTTGCGGTACCACGTCGCCAGCATCGTCTCGACGTCCGGCAGGCGACGCTCGATGGTCGAGCGCAGCGCGGCGAGGCGCTCGCGCGACAGGCGCCGCGGCTTGCGGAAGTCGCGCGGAGACACCGACTCCCCCGCCGCGCTCTCGCGGCGGTCGTCCAGCAGCGCTTGGACTTCTTCGGGGCTCAGGTCGGCACTCACGTCG
>JAUHYB010000172.1 GCA_030426745.1 bacterium | reverse complement strand
AGCAAAGAGCGCAAAGAAGGACGAACCACACGCAGGAGGAGAGCAACGGATGAAAAGCATGCTCCACCCCAGGACTGGCAGCCACGGAGCAGCTCCAAGTTCCCGGCACCGTGAACAAGCCGGCGCAGCGCCGCACCGCGGCGCTTGATCCGACCGAAGGGAGGATGCGGGCGGTGGACTCCTCCTTCTGCTGCTGCGGCCGCGCGCGGCCGTGGTTCGTTCTTCTTCGCGCTCTTCGCTCCTTTGCGGTCGTTGCGTGAGGCCGCGACTGGGGCCGTGCGGGCGCTCGGCCGTGTCCCGGGGGTTCACTGCGCCGTTGCAGGGATGGACTTCGCGGGCGGCTGCAGACGCCCGCGCAGTCCATCGCAGCAACGGCGTCCTGCACGGCCGGGACACGTGGAAGGCGACGCGAGTCCTCCGTCGCGGCTTCACGCAAAGGCCGCAAAGGAGCAAAGAGCGCGAAGAAGGACGAACCACACGCAGGAGAAGAGGGACGGGTGAAAGGCACGCTCCACCCCAGCACTGGCAGCAACGGAGCCGCTCCAAGTTCCCGGCACCGTGAACCGACCGGAGCAGCGCGCAGGCACGGGCACGGGCGAAGACACGGTGGGAAGGCGGAGGTCCTGACGAGCCAGGTCGCGGCGTGCGTACGGGGGCTCGATCGCGGCGGCGGGGGGCCCGTCCCGGGCGCGGCACCGGGAGGCGCCGCGGCGGGGTGGCGAACGTCGGGCTCGAGGGCGGTACACTGCGCGGGTTCCCGTTCACGCCTCCGACGTCCGCCCCGGCGCCCGCTCGACATGATGCGACTGATCGTCCCCGCGCTCTGCCTGACCCTGGCCGCCTGCAGCGCGGCCCCCATCAAGACCGAAGTGCGCGGCAGCAGCTCGCGCCTGGTGCCGGAAGGCCTCGACCCGGTCGAAGGCGTGTGGGAGGGCGCGCCGCCGACCGCGGAGGAGCGCGCGGCGGAAGCGCGCGCCGAGGCCCGCCGCGCGGCGCCCGTGGAAGCCGCTTCGAGCGCGCCCGCGACGGCGCTGCCGGCCGCCGCGACGACGCCCAGCACGAAACCCGCGTCGCCCCAGGGCGGCGGCGGCCCCAGCGCGGACGAGATCGCGCAGGCGAACAACCCGCTGGCGAACTTCACCGCCTTCAACTTCCACAACTACTACATCCCCGACCTGACCGACACGCCCGACGTGTCGGCGAACAACGCATGGCTGCGCTTCGCCAAGCCGATCGAGGGGTGGTTGGTCCGCGCGTCCCTACCGATCAATCGCTACCCGACGTCGGCAGTCAGCTCCGAGTCCGGCCTGGGCGACTTCAACGTCTTCGCGGCGTACCTGATGACCGACCCGTCGTCCCCCACGACCTTCGGCGTCGGCCCGCTGCTGGTCGTGCCGACCGCCAGCGACGACGCGCTCGGCGCCGGCAAGTGGCAGGCGGGCGCGGCGGCGGTGTACTTCAACGCGGAGTCACACCAGCTGCAGTACGGCGGCCTCGTGACCTTCCAAACGGACTTCGCGGGTGACTCGTCGCGCCCCGACACCGCGGTGTTCGCCGCGCAGCCGTTCGGGATCTTCCAGATGGGCGGCGGCTCGTACCTGCGGTCGACCGGCATCTGGGCCTTCGACCTGGCCAACGGCAACTACAACGTCCCGATCGGCCTGGGATTCGGCAAGGTCTTCAAGCTGGAGAGCGGCGCCGTGCTGAACGTCTTCGTCGAGCCGCAGATGACCGTGCTGTCCGACGGCGCCGGCCAGCCGGCGTTCCAGGTCTTCTTCGGGATCAACACGCAGTTCATGTAGCGGTCGGCGTCACGTCGAGCGCGGCTCGTGACGCGGCTCGAAACGAGCCTCCCGACGAACCTCTCGAAGACGCAGCGCGCGCGGCCGCCCCGGAGCGATCCGGGGCGGCCGCGCGCGTTCGTGTCCGCCGTGCCCTCCGCGGCGCGGCGCCGGGAGAGGGCGGACGGCCCTGGCAGGGGCCGCCCGCCCAGCGGCAGGGTTCACCGCGAGGCCCACGCCCCGCGGTGATCGTGGACTACATCCAGGTGACGATCAGGCCCTGGGTGAAGTTGGAGCCGGACCCGCACGGGCTGACGCCGCCGGGGTCACGATACCACTGCTGGTAGTAGCGGGTGTCGCCGGGGGACAGGTTGCCCTCGGTGACGATGGAGACCGTCGTCGAGCCGGCGCCGTTCGCGTCGAGGAACACGACCTCGAGGCGCTCGGTCGGGTTGCCGGCGCAGAACACGCCGTCCTTGAACGGCAGGCCGGTCAAGCTGGCGCCCTGCACCAGCAGGCTGGGCTGGTTCGGGCGTCCTTGCGTCATCGTGAACACCATGTCGTCGTTGGCGACGACGTTGGTGCCCGCGGCCGTCAGGACCGCGCCGAAGCCCAGCGAGCTGTTGCAGCCCTCGCCGGCGCCCACCGCGGACTCGTTGCCGCAGGGGCACGCGATCGGGCCGCCGCCGGTGTCGGCGGTGCCGTCGCCCTCGCAGAAGACCGTCGCGGGGTCGACGCCGTTGATGCTGACCATCAGGTCGTAGTTGTTGCAGTCACCGGCGTTCGACGTCGAGTCCCAGGCGTAGCAACGCAGGTAGTAGGTCATCGTCGAACCCGAGGTGTTCGTGTAGATGATCTGCTCGTCGTCGTCGGTGCTGGTCGACGTGGCGACCCAGTCGCCGAACGAGTCGCTGCCGCAGGTGCCCAGGCCGATGCTGGCCGCGTCGTAGAGGCGGATGTCCAGGTCGCTGGTGTCGTCGTCGAACAGCATGTCGATCGTCACGGTCGCGCCGTCGGCCATCGAGAAGCTGTAGTAGTCCTGGTCGTTCTTGTGGACGAACAGGCCGGTCTGGTTGAAGCCGCTCGTGATCGGCACGGCCGAAAGGCAGTCGTCGTTGTCCTCGAACGAGTCGTCCTGGCCCGGCTGCAAGCACGGGTCGGGGACCAAGGCCACGTTCAGGTTGTAGGTGTTGCAACCGTCGCCGGCCGCGACCTCCGCCAGCAGCACCACCGTGGCGGCCGCGCCCGTCGCGTTCGTCCAGGTGACGTCGGTGCTGCCGTCCGTCGGCGTGTCGGCGTCGACCTCGTTCGTGCAGGCCAGGTCGTCGTACAGGCGCAGGTCCACGTCACCGCCGACGACGGTCGGGTACAGCGCGTCCACGGTCAGGATGTCGCCCGCGGCGACGCTGATCGTGTAGTAGTCGGCGTCGGCGTCCGAGACCCACAAGCCCGAGTGCGCGCCCGCGGCCAGCGAGGCCGCCGTGCCGCACGCGTCGTTGTCCTCGAACGAGTCGACGATCGGGTTCGTGCACGGGTCGTCGACGACCGAGATCACGAGGCTGTAGTCGTTGCAGTCGAAGTCGGAGTCGCCGGAGTAGGCACGGACCTGGAAGTAGTAGTCCAGCGCGCCGCCCGAGTTGTTGATGTCCTCGAGGCGCTCGTTGTCGCTGGTCGAGCCCGATCCGTCGACCTGGCTGGAGCAGGCGTTGTCGTCCCACATCGTGGCGTCGATGTCGCCGTTGTCGTCCGTGAACAGGATGTCGATCTGGATCGCGGAGCCGTCCGGAACGCCCTGGACGACGTAGTAGTCGTTGTCGATGCCGCCGGCGTTCGCGGCTCCGTAGATGACGAGGTTGCTCGTCGTGCCGGAGGTGACCACGACGGCGGCGCCGCAGGTGTCGTTCTCCTCGAGCGCGTCGTCGTTGGGGCACTGCGCCGCGGCGTCTTGCGCGAAGGCGGCGAGGGTCGCCGCTCCGGCGAGCGCGAGGTGCTTGATGTACGGGGTCTTCATGTTGCGAGGGTCTCCTGTGTCAGCAACGCTTGCGCCTCACGTCGCGTACACGGCAGGTGCGTACTCGTTCAACGCGGGGCATGAACGAAACCTACCGACCCGATTCGAACGTGTGCGTGCAGGCGGTAAGTCCTCGGTAGCAAATGGGCATCGCTCATCGCGTGAAACGAAAGTGCATGACCAGCGTTCGCCAGCGCGGCGCCGGATCGCACGTCGCGCGCGTGCGAAGTCGCGCACGGAGCGCGCGCGAGACGCCCGACGCCGACGCGGCGCGTACGGTCCGCCGCTGTCCGACATGCGCGCGCCTCGTCTCGTTCGAGCGGCGTCGGGGCGGCGTTCGACTTGCTCGTCCGCGGGGGGAATCGCGCAACCGCGGCGCGCCGCGTGCTTATCCCCCCTCGCGCGGTCCCGCATGTTCCGCGCACTCTCCTGATGGCGTCCCGGCGAGCCGGCCAGCTCGCCGGGGCGCTCCCCTTCTCGCCGACCCGCGAGCCGCCGCGCGCGGAGGAACGGCGCGAGTGGGCCGCGTGAAGAGGCCGCGCGCGGTCTTCCCGGGGTGTTCCGCCGCGAGCGCCGGACCGCGCTCGTCCCGCCGACGCGCTTGGTCGCCGCCGGCCGGCTGCTAGGATCTGCGGCCGATGACCTCGATCGGCCCCCGACGCATCCTGCTGATCCTCGCGCACCCCGCGCTGGAGCGCTCGCGCGTGAACCGCCGCCTGCTGAACGCGGTGGACGGCGTGGTCGACGTGCGCTTGCACGACCTGTACGAGCTGTATCCGGACTTCGAGGTCGACGTCGCGCGCGAGCAAGCGCTGTGTCAGGAGCACGACCTGATCGTGTTCCAGCACCCGCTGTACTGGTACAGCACGCCGGCACTGCTGAAGGAGTGGCAGGACCTGGTGCTGGAGTACGGCTGGGCCTACGGCCCGGGCGGCGACGCGCTGGTCGGCAAGCAGCTGCTGTCCGTCGTGACGACCGGCGGCAGCGCGGAGAGCTACCGGCCCGAGGGCGGCAACCGCCACCCGCTGCGGCCGTTCCTCCTGCCGCTGGAGCAGACCGCCACCCTGTGCGGCATGGAGTACCTGACGCCGCTGGTCATCCACGGGACCCACCGCCTGGGTCCGCTGGAGATCGAGGCCGCCGCCGCCGAGTACCGCGAGGTCCTGACCGGCCTGCGCGACGGATCCCTGCGCCTGCGCGACGAGCAGGGCGTCCGCTGCCTGAACCCCAGCATCGCGCACGGCGCCCGCGGCTGAGATGCACGCCGACAGCTTCTTCTCGCAGGCGCTCGTCTACCTCTCGGTCGCGGTGCTGTGCGTGCCGATCGCGCGCGCGCTCGGGCTGGGGTCCGTCCTCGGCTACCTGATCGGCGGCGTCGTGATCGGCCCGTCGGTGCTGGGCTGGGTCGGCGAGGAGAGCCAGGACGTCATGCACTTCGCCGAGATCGGCGTCGTGATGATGCTGTTCCTGATCGGCCTCGAGCTCGACCCCGGCCGGCTGTGGCGCATGCGCAAGCCGATCCTGGGCCTGGGCGGCACGCAGGTGGTGGTCACCTCGCTCGTTCTCACGGGCATCGCGTGGCTGGTCGGCCTGCCGTGGAACCAGGCGGCGGCGGTCGGCATGACGCTGTCGCTGTCGTCGACCGCGATCGTGCTGCAGACGCTGAACGAGAAGCGCCAGCTGAAGACGTCCGGCGGCCAGAGCGCGTTCAGCGTCCTGCTGTTCCAGGACATCTCGATCGTCCCGATGCTGTCGATCCTGCCGCTGCTGGCGGTCGGCGGCGTGCGCGCGATGGACTCCGGCGACCACGAGCTCCTGATCGACCGCGTGCCGGAGGTCTGGAAGGCGCCGGTCGTGCTGGTCGTGATGACCGTGATCGTGCTCGCGGGGCGCTTCCTGTCGCGTTACCTGTTCCGCTTCATCGCGCGCAGCGGCCTGCGCGAGGTGTTCACCGCCGCCGCGCTGCTCTTGATCGTCGCGACGGCCGTCCTGATGAAGGGCCTGGGCCTGTCCCCCGCGCTCGGCGCGTTCCTCGCCGGCGTGGTGCTGGCGAACAACGAGTACCGGCACGAGCTGGAGACGAACCTCGAGCCGTTCAAGGGCCTGTTCCTGGGCCTGTTCTTCATCGCCGTCGGCACGTCGATCGACTTCGCGCTGTTCACCGAGCAACCGTTGACGATGTCCGCGACGGTGCTGGGCCTGGTGCTGGTCAAGCTCGTGCTGCTGCTGGGGCTGGGCAAGGTGTTCGGCCTGTCGACCGAGCAGAACCGCCTGTTCGGCTCCTCGCTGGCCCAGGGCAGCGAGTTCGCGTTCGTGCTGCTGTCGTTCGCGGCGACCTCGCTGGTGATCCCGACCACCCTCGCGAACATGCTGATGGGCGTCGTCGCGGTGTCGATGGCGCTCTCGCCGCTGCTGATGCTGCTGAACGACCGCTGGGCCAAGCGCGCCGTCGCGGACGCCGGCGCCGACCAGCGGCCGCCCGACGAGATCCACACGAGCAACCCGGTGGTGATCGCCGGCTTCGGCCGCTTCGGCCAGATCGTCGGGCGCTTCCTGCGCGCGAACGGCGTCGAGGCCACCGTGCTGGACGTCGACTCCGACTCGGTGGAGTTGCTGCGGCAGCTCGGCCTGACCGTCTATTACGGCGACGCGTCCCGCGAAGACGTCCTGGACGCGGCGGGCGCCGACAGCGCGAAGCTGATCGTCGTCGCCGTGGCGGAGCGCGAGAAGTCGCTGGAGATCGTCCGCACGGTCCAGAAGCACTACCCCGACCTGGCGATCTTCGCGCGGGCCTGCACGCGGACGCACGCCTACGACTTGCTCGACGCCGGCGTCGAACACGTCTACCTGGAGACGCTGGACAGCTCGCTGGAGCTGTCGATCGACGCGCTGCGCGGGCTCGGCGTGCGCGCTTACCGCGCCCGGCGCGCGGCGCGGCGCTTCCGGCACAAGGAGGACCAGGACCTGCGCGAGCTGAACCGCATGCGCCACGACGAGAAGGCGTACATGGACCTCGCGCGCACGCGCATCCGCGACATCGAGACGTTGCTGCGCAAGGACCTGGGCGAGACGAACCAGCCCGCCGACGACGCCTGGGACCTGGCGTCGGCGATGCGGCGAGTGACGTCGCGACCCGACCCGGCGCCCGCGGCGGATCCGGTGGACGCGCCGAGCAGCGCGCCCGCGTCCGACGCGTCGGCGTCGCCTCCGCGGGACGAGTGACCGGGGCGCGGGACCGCGCGTCCGCCGGATCCGTCGATCATCCGTCGAGCCGCGCGCTCAGCGCGTCGCAGACGACCTCGAGCACGCGCACGCGCGCCCAGCGCTTGTCCTCCGACGACACCAGTTCCCAGCGCGCGACGTCGGTGCTGGTCCGGCGCACCATCTCGT
>JAUHYB010000702.1 GCA_030426745.1 bacterium | reverse complement strand
GGCCTGCTCGCGAAGGGCGTCGGTTCGTTCATCGTGGCCGTGCGCTCGCACGGCCTGGCGGGCGTGATGTCCAGCTCCGAACAGGCCTCGGTGTTCGACGAGGTGCGGCGCAAGTTCAACCTGCCGCCCGAGGACGACCCCGACCGCCGCACGAACCACGACCACGCGTCCAGCTTCGAGCTGTTGCGCGCGAACGACCTGCGGTCGCTGACGCCGCACGACGAGATCGGTTACCCGGCCGTCGCGCGCTTCGACACCGGCTCGTTCGTGCTGACCGACGCCAGCCGCCGCTACCTGGACGGCATGGCGCAGTCGCTGGAGCCCCACCGCGGCCAGATCCTGTGGATCGAAGGCCACGCCGACGACGTCGACGAGCTGTCGGGCGGCGGGCACGTCGTGCTCGCGATCCTGCGCGCACGCGCGGTGCGCGACCACCTCGTCAACGTCCACGGATTCCACCCCGACCGCGTCGTCGCGCGCGGTTGGTTCCAGGAGGTCGAGACCGACCCCCGACGCACGCGCGCCGTCGACGCGCGACTGATCACCCCTCGCCACGACCGAGGCAGGTAAGAGCCATGGCTGAAGAAGAGAAGCAGGAACCGGAAGAGCAGGCCGAGGGCGAAGCCGTCGAGTCGAAGGGCAAGGGCAAGGTCTTCAAGATCGCCGGCGCCCTCGTCGGATTGCTCGTCCTGGCGTACGTCGCCGCCACGATGGCCGTGCCCGGCAAGCCGAAGCACCCCCGCTTCGGCGCGCCGTTCACCGTGCCGATGATGCTGGACGACGAGGCCAAGATCCCGGTCAACCTGGACGAGAACAACAAGACGCGCTTCCTGCAGATGAACTTCAACCTGTTCGTCCGCTGCTACGACGACGGGTACGTCAACGAGCGCCAGGTCGACCCGAACTACGAGCCGTTCCTGCGCTCGCGCCTGATCGCCGTCGCCACGTCGAAGAAGATCGACGAGGTGCTGGGCGGGCCGGCCGCGCAGGCCGCGTTCCTGGAGGAGGTGCGCGAGCACATCGACCCGATCCTGTTCCCCGTGCACGTCGGCGACACGAAGAACCCGCTGGCCGCGCACGAGGAGTCCGGCTTGATGCCCGGTTCGATGATGGACCGCGCGTCGTTCCGCGGGAAGTTCCACGACCACACGCTGAAGGTCGACGCGCCCAAGAAGACGCTGCAGGTCAACGACGGCCCGGTCGTCGAGTTCACCGGCGAGGAGTCGAACCTCGCCGTCCCCACGGCCACCGGCGGCGTGCTGTACCTGGACGTCTCCGACCTCGACCCCGAGTTCATCGGTGAGATGCACATCGGCGTCCACGGCCGCATCAACCAGGTGCTCGCCGACGAGCTGATCGCGCAGTAACCCCCGGAGCGTCCCGACGTGAGTGCCGACCTGAGCCCCGAAGAAGTCCAAGCGCTGCTGGACGACCGCCGCGAGAGCGCGGCGGGGGAGTCGGTGTCTCCGCGCGACTTCCGCAAGCCGCGGCGCCTGTCGCGCGAGCGC
>JAUHYB010000701.1 GCA_030426745.1 bacterium | reverse complement strand
AGTTGTCGCCCGCTAGTCGAGCGGCGCGACGACGCGCAGGCTCATGTCGACCGTCTTCTGCGTGAAGTGCAGCCGCAGCAGCACGGCGCGCGCGGCCTCCGCGTAGGTGATGCGACGCTCCGTCTCGGCCTGCAGCACCGGGACCTGCTCGGCGTAGATGCGCTCCTTCAGCGCGTCGAGCTTCGGGTCGACGAGGGCGTCGACCTCGGCCTGCACCGCGGTCGTCAGCGAGCCCTGCCGCTGGCCGGGGAAGTGCTCGCGCAGCACCTCGGCCTCGACCTTGGCGCGCTCGACGCGCCAGTCGATGACGATCGAGTCCTCGGCCCAGCGCCGGCTCATCTGGCGCATCGTGCCCGCGGATTCGCGCGGGTCCGCCCACAGCGTGAACTGCGCCTGCGGCAGCGAGTCGTCCAGCAGCGCCACGAAGTCGACGCGGTCGGTCAGCCGCGGAAACTGCGGCGCGCCCTGCGTGCTCGTCTTCAACAGGTGGTTCAGCATGTACACCGAGTTGCTGACGATGCAGATGCCGTCGGGCGTGTTCTGCGTCACGATCACGCCGGTGCCGGGGATCGCCGGCGAGGTGTACTCGAACTGCGTGTAGCCGCCGACGCGGTTGCGGTAGTAGCCGGAGCTGTGCTCGGGCTTGATCGGTTGCAGGCCGATGCGCTTGCCCATGCGGCCGATCGTGTCGCGCAGCTCCTCGATCACCGACGGGTCGTCCATCCACGTCAACAGCGCCGCCGCGAAGACCGGGCGGCCGTCGTTCGGAGGGTCGTTCTCGCCCACCGGATAGTCGTTCTCGCGCACGATCAGCGCGAAGCGGTTCTTCAGCGCGCCGTCCAGCTCCGCGACCAGCTCGTCCAGCTTCGGATAGCGCCCTGAGTCCTTCAGCGTGTCCGCGATCAGGTCGCGCATCGCCGGCTCCATCACCTCCAGCGTCGTCGACAGGAGGTCGCCGGGGCGCGCCTTGCCGTAGATCAGCAGCGCCGTGTCCTGCGGCACGTAGGGCAGGATGCGGTCGCGCAGCTCGCTCTGGTCCGCGCCGGGCAGGCGGTAGTTGCGCTCCTGCATCGCGGTCATCAGCTCGCTGGAGAGCTCGCCGTGCATGTCGATGCTGAGGCCGTCGTCGAAGGACGCGATGCCGACGACGCGGTTCAGCATTCCGGAGCGGAAGAAGCGCGACGCGAACTTCTCGCCGGGCACCTGCGAGTCCGCGTCGGGCCACGCGTCGCCCGTCCCGAGCGCTTCGAACATGGCGCGCGTGTTCACCAGGAACTCGACCTCGTCGCGCTCGCGGTTGCGGTCCACGTTCGCCACGTGGTCGGCGTAGAGCGCGCGCTGGAACAGCGAGTCCTGGTACTGGCGCCCGCGGTTCTCGTAGGCCGCGTCGATCCACGACTTGCCGGTCGCGATGATCGCGACGTCGCGCACGCGGCCGACGTACAGCGGGCGCGGCAGGCCGGCGCCCGACAGCTGCGCGACGCCCTCCGACGCGTCGACCAGGATGCC
>JAUHYB010000171.1 GCA_030426745.1 bacterium | reverse complement strand
CGCCGCGGGACGTGGGCTTCGCCCGCGTCCCGCGGCGCGCGGTCGCCGGTGAAAAAACGAGCCCGGCTCGGTACTTTCCCGCCCCACCCGGAACGTCTTTCCGCGTTCTCGGCGTGAGGCACGCGGCGGCGCGGCGGCGCGAAGAATCTTCGCGGTTCGCTCTCATCCGCGCACGGAAGCGGCCGATCCCAGGCGTGGAGGAGAGCGCCGGTCCGCGGTCGCCCTGCTGCGTGCGCGCGGCGGGCGTCGCGGTCGGTGCGCTTCCCGCGCGTTCCCCCGCGCGTGTCCCCCCCGCACGTGTCCCGCGCCATGATCGACCCGCCCAGCCTGCCCGACCCGGACCGCACCGTCCTGCTCGTCGAGGACGTCGCGTCCGTCCGCGAGGGCCTGTGCGCCCTGCTGTCGCGCTCCTACTCGGTGCGCTTCGCCGCCAGCGCGGAGGAAGCGGAGGCGATGCTGGAGCGCGGGCCGCGTCCGCGCGTGCTGCTGACCGACTACCAGTTGCCCGGGCGCGACGGCGTCGCGCTCTTGCGCCGGGTGCAGGAGCGCTGGCCCGAGGTCGTCGGCGTCATGTTGACGGGCAACGCGGAGCTCGACGTCGCGCTGCGCGCGGTGCACGAGGGCGGCGCGTTCCGCTTCCTGTGCAAGCCGTGCCGCCACGAGGCGCTGCGGCGCGCGCTGGACGAGGCGATGACCGCCTCGGAGACCGCGCTGGAGCGCGAGCGCGTCGCGGGCGAGCTGCGCTTCTCGCGCGCCTCGCTCGTGCGCTTCAACCGCGAGCTGGAGGAGCGCGTGATCACGCAGACCGACCGGCTGCGCCGCCTGCACGCCTTCGCGGTCGACCTGAACCGCGCGCGCGGTCTGCGCGAGCCGGCGACGCTGGCGGCGGAGGTCGTGCACGAGGTCCTCGACGGCCGCGGCGTGCACGTGCAGGTCTGGGACCGCGACGACGCGAGCGTCGAGGCCAGCCTGGGCCCCGAGATGTCGGCGCGCATGCACCGCGCGGCGCTGGAGACCTGCGACGGGCCGGTGGGCGAGCTGGTCGTCGACGAGCTGGGCCCCGACGGCGAGGCCCTGTCGCGCACGGACGTCGAGTTCGTCGCGTCGGTCGCGTCCAGCGCGGCCGTCGCCGTGCACAACGAGCTGCGCCGCGCCGAGCGGGACGAGGCGCAGTACGCGACGATCGTCGCGCTCGCGCGCCTGTCCGAGCAGCGCGACAACGAGACCGGCAAGCACCTCGAGCGCGTCAGCGAGTACTGCCGCGTCATCGCCGAGGGCTTGCGCGACGAGCCCGAGTACGCCGCGCAGGTCGACGACACCTTCGTCGGCGACCTCGTGCGCTCCGCGCCGCTGCACGACATCGGCAAGGTCGGCATCCCCGACTCGATCCTGATGAAGCCCGGCGCGCTGAACGACTCGGAGTGGGAGGTCATGAAGACACACTCCGCGATCGGCGCGCAGACGCTCGACTCGGTGATCCGGTCCGGCCGCAACCAGGGCTTCCTGGAGATGGCGCGCGACATCGCCGCGCACCACCACGAGAAGTGGGACGGCAGCGGGTACCCGAGCGGCCTCGCCGGCGAGCGGATCCCGCTCTCCGCGCGCATCCTGTCCGTCGCGGACGTCTACGACGCGCTGACGACCGTCCGCCCGTACAAGGCGGCGTGGTCGCACCGCGAGGCGCTCGCCTACGTGCAGGAGCACGCGGGCACCCAGTTCGACCCGGCGCTGGTGCGCAGCCTGTTGCGCCGCGGCCAGGCGGTGGACGAGATCCGCGCGCGGCTGGCCGACTCGCTGGACGAGCCGGCCGAGGACGCGCGGCGCGCGCTGCCGCGCACGGCCTGAGCGTCAGGCGCGGGGCGGCGCGTCGCCGTCGGTCCGCGTCGCCTCCAACCAGCGATCCCGCGACGGCCCCGGCCGCGTCTCGGCGCGGTGGACGTCGAAGCCCGCGCGGCGCACCGCCGCGTCGACCTCCGCCGTGCGCCAGCGCCGGAACGCCGGCAGCAGGCGCGCGCGCGACAGGCCGCCGACGAGCAGGCTGAGCAGGTTCGTGCGGTCGCCGAGGCACGCGCTGACCAGCAGCAGCCGCCCGCCCGGCGCGAGCAGCTCGCGCGCGCGCCGCAGCGTCGCGTCGACGTCGTGGACGTACGGCAGGACGTGGAAGCACGTCACCAGGTCGAAGGAGCCGGGCGCGAGCGCGTCGTCGAAGACGTCCGCGCGCCGGAAGTGCGGGGCGGGCGCGGCCGCCGGGCCCGCGTCCTCGCGCTCGAGCGCCGCGCCGCGCTCCGCCGTCGCGATCATCCCCGGCGCGGTGTCGATCCCCAGCACCGACCCCGCGTGTCGCGCCATCGCGCGCGTCAGCGTCCCCGGGCCGCAGCCGACGTCCAGCACGCGGTCGTCGGGCCGGAACAGCCGCGCCGCGCGCTCGATCACGACGCGCTGCGTGCCGCCGGGGCCCGCCCGTTCACGGCCGCGCGCGAGCCGGTTCCAGAAGCGCAGGTCGCGGTCGGTCGTCGTCATGGCGGCCGGGGAGTCTAGCCCGTCCGCGCCGCGCGCCCACCCTCCCGCCGGGACGTCCCATCGGCCGGTCGCGCCGCCGCGCGCCGCCGGCCGCCGCGCGCGAGAATGCGCGCTTCGCCGCCTGCGGTCCGCGGCGCGCGGCCTAGACTGCGCCGCTTCGATGGTCGAGTGGAAGCGGACGTTCTGGGCGGTCTGGTTCGCCAACTTCACGGCGGCGGCCGGGATGCAGAGCTTCCTGCCCTTCTTCCCGAGCCACGTCGAGTCGCTGGGCGTGACCGACCGCGCGCAGGTCGAGCTGTGGTCCGGCCTGATCTTCGGCGCCGCGCCCTTCTCGGCGGCCTTCCTGACGCCCGTCTGGGGCGCGCTGGGCGACCGCTTCGGCCGGCGCCTGATGGTGCTGCGCGCGCTGCTCGGCCTGACGGTCTTCGTCGGCTTGATGGCGCTCGCCACGCGGCCCGAGCACCTGTTCCTGCTGCGCCTCGGCCAGGGCGTGTTCTCCGGCTTCATGGCGCCCAGCATCACGCTGGTCAGCTTCGGCGCGCCGCCGGGCAAGCAGGGGCGCATCACCGGGTCGCTGCAGGTCAGCGTCGCGCTCGGCGCGATGGCGGGGCCGCTGATCGGCGCGGGCTTCGGCACGGCGATCGGCCTGCGCCCGCTGTTCCTGTCCGTCGCCGCCGCGGCCTTCGTCGGCGCGATCGTGGTGCTCCTGTTCGCGCGCGAGCCGGAGGCCGAGCAGCGCGACGCCGGCGACGAGGGCGGCGTGCGCGGGGTCCTCGCCGGCACGCTGCGCGACCTGCGCGACGTGATGGCCAACCCGGTCGTGCGCGGCGCGGTCGTGCTGCTGTTCGCGATGCAGTTCGCCTTCGGCGCGACCAAGCCGCTGCTGGAGCTGTTCGCGCGCGACGTGCTGGGCCCGGACGGCCCCGACCCGGTCAAGGTCACCGGGTGGATGGCGATGCTGATGGCGCTGGCCAGCACCGTGTCGCTGCGCGCGTGGGGCGCGTGGGGCGACGAGCACGGCCACCGCCGCGCGCTCGTCATCTGCGCCTTCGTCGCCGCGTTCGCGCTGGGCTCGAACGCCTTCGTGCACTTCCTGCCGCAGGCGCTCGTCTGGATGCTGGGTCTGCAACTCCTGCTCGGCTTCGGCATGGCGGGCGTGTCGCCCAGCTCCTACGGCCTGGCCGGCGAGGAGGTCCCGGCCGGGCGTCGCGGCGGCGCGTTCGGCGTGCTGTTCGGCGCGCGCACGCTGGCGATGGCGACCAGCGCGTGGGCCGGCGGATACCTCGCCCGCTTCGTCGGGGTCAGCGGCCTGTTCGCGGTCGGCGGCGTCGGCATCCTGCTGACCCTGGCCGTCCTGCTGCGCCGGTGGGGGGGCGGGAGCTCCGGCGGGAGCGGCCGCGCCGGGGACGCGGAGCGGCCCGCCGAGGCCCCGGATCGGGACGCCGTCGCCGCCTCCGCGCGTTGAGGGCGCGTGAATCGCCCGTGAAGGGAACGACCCCTCCAGCCCTCGCGGATTCCGGTCGACGGGAGAGGATAGAGTCTGGGTCCCGTCGCCGATTTCCCGCGGCGGGCCGACCGATCCGCCGATGACGCTGCCCCAGAAGAACCCCTCGCGCGACGAGGTCCCCGGCGCGACGCCCGAGCGTCCGCTGGGCCTCAACGACCCCGAGCTGTACGTCAACCGCGAGCTGTCGCTGCTGGAGTTCAACCAGCGCGTGCTCGAGCAGGCGCGCGACGAGACGCAGCCGCTGCTGGAGCGCCTGCGGTTCCTGTCGATCTGCTCGACCAACCTCGACGAGTTCTTCGAGATCCGCGCGGCGGGGGTGAAGGAGCAGATCGCGTACGGCGTGTCGCGCGCCGACGCGGACGGCCTGAGCCCGCGCTCGGCGATGCGGATGATCTCCGACCGCGCGCACGAGCTGGTGCAGGCGCAGTACCGCTTCCTGAACGAGGTGCTGTTGCCGGAGCTCGAGCAGGAGGGCATCCGCCTGCTGCGGCGCCACGAGCTGAACAAGGCGCAGCGGTCGTGGGTGGAGAAGTACTTCCGCCGCGAGGTCTACCCGGTGCTGACGCCGATCAGCCTGGACCCCGCGCACCCGTTCCCGATGGTGCTGAACAAGGGCCTGTGCTTCCTGTTGACGCTGACCGGCAAGGACGCGTTCGGCCGGACCAGCGACGCGGCCGTGCTGCAGGTGCCGCGCAGCCTGCCGCGCGTGATCCAGCTGCCCGAGGAGATCGCCGACGGGCCGCACGAGTTCATCATGCTGTCGTCGGTCATCCACCAGCACGTGGACGTCCTGTTCCCCGGCATGAAGCCGACCGGTTGCTACCAGTTCCGCGTGACGCGGAACAGCGACCTGTGGGTCGACGAGGAGGAGATCGACGACCTCTTGAGCGCGCTGAAGGGCGAGCTGCCCAGCCGCAAGTTCGGCGCGGCGGTGCGCCTGGAGGTCACCGACGACATGCCGGAGGAGGAGGCGCAGTACCTGTTGCGGCGCTGCGAGCTGGACGAGTCCGATCTGTACCGCGTCGACGGCCCCGTCAACCTGCACCGCCTGGCCGCGCTGTACTCGCAGGTCGACCGCCCGGACCTGAAGTTCCGTCCGTTCCGCCCGCGCAAGCTGCTGGGGGACGTCGGCCAGCCCGGGATGTTCGCGGCGATCCGCCGCGGCGACATCCTGCTGCACCACCCCTTCGACGCCTTCCGCCCGATCGTCAAGTTCGTGCGCCAGGCCGCGCAGGACCCGCACGTGCTGGCGATCAAGCAGACGCTGTACCGCACGGACGAGAACTCGCCGCTGGTCGAGGCGCTGATCCAGGCCGCGCGGAACGGCAAGGAGGTGACGACGGTCATCGAGCTGCGCGCGCGCTTCGACGAGGAGGCGAACATCGACCTGGCGAAGCGCCTGCAAGAGGTCGGCGCCAACGTCGTGTACGGCATCGTCGGCTACAAGGCGCACGCCAAGATGCTGATGGTCGTGCGGCGCGAGGGCGACCGCCTGCACCGCTACGTCCACCTCGGCACGGGCAACTACCACACGAAGACGGCGACGGCGTACACCGACATCGGCCTCCTGACCTGCGAGCCGGTGATCGCCGAGGACGTGCACCGCCTGTTCCAGCAGATGACCGGCCTGGGCCGCGTGCCGAAGCTGAAGAAGCTGCTGCAGTCGCCGTTCTCGCTGCACAAGCAGCTGGCGCTGATGATCCGCCGCGAGGCGGAGAACGCGCGCCGCGGCGAGGAGGCCCGCATCATCGCGAAGATCAACAGCCTGTCGGATCCGATCATGATCCGCGAGCTGTACCGCGCCAGCCAGGCCGGCGTGAGGATCGACCTGGTCGTGCGCGGCGTGTGTTGCCTGCGCCCCGGCATCCCCGGCGTGTCGGACAACATCCGCGTGCGGTCGGTGATCGGGCGGTTCCTGGAGCACTCGCGCGTCTTCTACTTCCTGGCCGGCGGCAAGGAAGAGGTGTACTGCGCCAGCGCGGACTGGATGCCGCGGAACCTGTACCGCCGCGTCGAGACCGCGTTCCCGATCGAGGATCCGGAGCTGAAGCAGCGCGTGATGCGCGAGTGCCTCGAGCTGTACCTGAACCGCGACGCGGGCGCGTGGCTGCAGCAGGCGGACGGCACGTACCGCCGCGCGGCGGAACCGGACCCCTCGGGCGAGCCCTCGGCGCAGGACTACCTGCTGGCCGAGCTGCGCGCGCACTAGCGCGGCGCTACGGCGCCTCGCAGATCGACAGGTCGTAGCCGACCGCTTGCAGGTGTCGGACCTCCTTCTCGAGGTCGACGCGCGTCATCGGGTGGCGTTCCATCCAGCCGGCCTCGAAGGTCAGGAAGACCTTGCGCTTCTTGACCTCGGCCGTGCGCAGGTGGATCGGCCGCGTGCTGCGGCCGCGGTTCAGGCGCACGGCGAGGCGCAGCAGCACGGCGACGTGGCGCGTGCTGCGCGCGTGGCGCTCCCACGACTCGACCAGCGGCTTGCCGCGTTGCGAGCGCAGGACGAACGCCAGCGACTCCTGCGTGCTGCGCGAGAAGCCCGGCATCACGCTGTGCTCGGCCAGGTACGCGCTGTGGTGGTTGTGGCGCCGCAGCGAGATGTACAGGCCGATCTCGTGCAGGCGGCAGGCCCACTCGACGAGCTGTTGTTCGTAGGTGCCGAGGTCCCACTCGGACTCGGCCGCCGCGTACAGGAACATCGCCGTGCGGCGCACGCGCGCGGCCTGGCCCTCGTCGATGCGGTACTGCTCGGACAGGCGACGCACGGACCCGTCGCGCACGTCGGCGTGGTTCAGGCGGCCGACGAGGTCGTGCAGCACGCCCTCGCGCAAGGCGGACCGCGAGGTGTGCATGCGCTCGATGCGCAGGCTCTCGAAGGCGCCGATCAGGATCGAGAGGCCCGACGCGAAGACGTCGCGGCGCTCCTCGGACAGCTCCGGCAGCGCGGCCAGCGCCTGCGCCGAACCGAGCCGCACGACCTCCTCGCGCAGCGCGTACAGGTCGGTCAGCGTCACGCCGTCGCGCGCCAGCCCCATGGCCTGCAGCACGCGCTCGATCGCGTTGTTCGTGCCCGACGACCCGATGCAGTCGTCCCAGCCCATCTCGCGCAGCTGGCGCTTGAACGGGCGCAGCTCGAGCCGCGCCGCCACGCTCGCGCGCGCGAAGCGCTCCG
>JAUHYB010000700.1 GCA_030426745.1 bacterium | reverse complement strand
TACGTCGAGAAGTGCATGACGAACTCGATCCCCGAGGCGCTGGCGCTCGAGGAGAAGCTCGCGAAGTCCGACCGATTGCTGCAGGCCGGCTTCCAGCACCACCAGGACCACGTCTTCGACCTGGCGCGCAAGGCGATCGCGAACGGCGACATCGGCCGCGTGCACATGGTGCAGACGTTCATGAACCGCGCCGGCGAGACGGGCGCGTGGACCTTCCCCGAGGAGAAGGACGGCGGCCCGCCGCGCGACTCGATCCACTGGGAGGCCTTCCTGGGCGGCGTCGCGCCGGACGTCGACTACGACCCGAAGCGCTACTTCGGCTGGCGCAAGTACTGGGACTACTCGACCGGCATCTCGGGCGACCTGTTCAGCCACAACCTGAACGCCGTGAACCACCTGTGCGGCGTCGCGACGCCCGCGTCGGTGGTCGCGTCGGGCGGCGTCTACTACTGGAAGGACGGCCGCGAGACGCCGGACACCTACTCCTGCGTGATGGAGTTCCCCGACGACGCGATGTCGCTGACCTACCAGTGCATCCTGTCGAACTCCTACAACGGCCACATGACGCGCATCCTGGGCGAGGACGGCACGATCGAGGTCGACTGGCGCCTGCGCATCTACGCCGACCGCTACAGCAAGAAGTACGCGGAAGCGCTGCGCTCCGGCTCGATCCGGCCCGACACGCCCTTCGTCGACGTGAGCGACTCCGCCAGCGGCATGGTCGTGAACGCCGCGCCCTCGCAGCTGTGGCTGGGCGGCATGGGCGCGACCCTGACGACGCGCCCCGACGGCGAGGTGCGCGACACGACGCGCCTGCACCACGAGAACTTCTGGGAGTGCGTGCGCTCGCGGAAGCAGCCCGACGCGAACCTCGCGAAGGCGATGCCGGCGACGATCGGCGCGCACCTCGGGACGGTCAGCTACCGCGAGCAGCGCCGCGTCGAGTGGGACGCGGAGCAGCGCCGCGTGATCTGAACGGCATCCGGCGCGCTGCATCGGCGGCGCGCCCGGCTGCGGCTCAATCGTCCGAAGGCGCGGCGACAGGCGCGACGAAGGTCACGCGCGGCGTCGCGTCGGTCACGCGGTCCCCCGCGTCGACGAGGCGCCCGTCCCGGAACGCGCGCGGTCCCGCGACCGCGCCGGCGGTCGCCCAGCCGTCGCACTCGAGCGCGCGCGGCCCGCGCGCCACGCACAGGAGTTCGTCCTGCGCGACGTCCGCGCCGCTCTCCGGCTCGACGAGGTGCACGCCGGTGAGGTCCGCCGGATCGACCGCGCGCGGCCGTCGCCCGGAGGTCGCGACCGCCTCGTCGCGCAGCCACCAGCCGCGGGGCGCGCCGTCGGTCGCCCCGGCTCCGGCCGCGTCCGCGTTGCCGGCGCCGTCACTGGTGCCGTCACTGTCCCCGTCCCCGGCTGCGGCTCCGTCCCCGTTCCCGGCTGCGCCTCCGCCCCCGTCCGACGCCGCGCCGTCCGCGCCGCCGTCCCCGCGCTCGTCCAGCCCGAACCACCACCCGCGC
>JAUHYB010000699.1 GCA_030426745.1 bacterium | reverse complement strand
GACCAGTACCGCGACCTGCCCCGCAACCTGTCCGACAAGATCATCCGCGGCGACGCCTGAGCGCCCGGATGCACGCACGCGAGCGAGCGCCGACGTCCCGAACGGGGCGCGGCGCTCGCCGCTTTCCCACACGGCGCGCTTCGCGCGCGCGACCGCGATGCACTATCCTCCTCGCACCATGACGAGCACCGCCAGACGCAGATGGTCCCGGGAGCTGGAGAGCGAAGTCGACGGCATCGCCTTCGCCGCCGAGGGCAGCGTGCTGGTCCACGGCTACGACCCGCCGGCCGGCATGATGTGGGTCGACGACGTGATCCCCGGCAAGTGCGCGTCGCTCGACCGCACCTCGGGCGAGACGCAGTGGGTCTCGCCGTGCGAGGTCGGGTACGGACGCGGCTTCGGCGCGGGCTTCGGCGACGAGGAGCTGATCGTCGTCGGGCCGTCGAACCAGGGGCACCGCATCGTGCGCATGGCGCGTTCGGACGGCCGGCTGATCGCCGTCGAGTCGATCCCCGCCTTCGACGAGGCGGAGGTGCACCCGGACCTGTGCTTCTGCCTGTCGGCGGGGCGCGTGTTCGCCGTGTCGACGAAGACGCTCGCCGTCGTGTGGCGGCGCCAGGTCGAGGGCGAGCGCTACCACCTGCTCGCGCGCGCCGGCGACCGCTTGCTCGTCGCGTACTCGAACACGAAGACCAAGGCGTACGGCGTGCTCGCGCTGGGCGCCTTCGACGGCAAGCCGATGGGGACGCTCGTCCCGTGCGACTTGCCGCCGATCCGCTCGCTGGCGGCCGACGGCGACCACGGCGCGATCCTGACGAGCGACCTCGGCAAGGTGCTGCCGCCCGACGCGGCCGGCAAGCTGCTGGTCGACCTCGCGATGCGCGATCCCGAGGGCGACAGCCTGCACGACACCTGCTCGCTGCTGGCGTTCTCCGCGGAGGACGGCATCGCGAACGAGCAGGGACTGTGGTTCGAGGCGCTCTCGACCGCGCCCGCCGACGAGGCGCCCGAGGTCAGCATCACCGCCGACGCGGGCAAGCTGTACCTGGTGACCGGCGCGCTGCTCGAGGTCCGCGACCTGATGAGCGGCCGCGCGCTGGGCGAGTGGGCGGTGCCGGGCCTCGACGAGCGCGTCGACTGGCTCGTGCGCGACGGCGCCGGCGTGCTGGCCGAGGAGCGGCGCGTGTCGGTCTTCGAGCTGCCGGCCTGACGTCGCGGTCACTTCCGCGCGTCGCGCACGGCCTGGATCGTCAGCGCGGCGGCGGGCGCGCTCGACATCGGGTTCTGGCCCGTCACCAGGTTGCCGTCGCGCACCGCTTGCGGCGTGAAGTTCGGCGCCGCGACGACGTCCGCGCCCAGCTCGCGCATGCGCGTCTCGAGCAGGAAGGGAACGGACTCCTCGAGGCCCACCGCGTACTCCTCGGAGTCGGTGAAGATCGACACGCGGCGCCCGGCGACGATCGGCGCGCCGTTCGCGTCGGTCGCGTTCACCAGCGCGCCGGGTCCGTGACACACGG
>JAUHYB010000698.1 GCA_030426745.1 bacterium | reverse complement strand
GGCGACCGCAAGACGCCGTGGCTCGACTTCTGGAATTCGTACAGCGTCGTGCGTCAGCGCGCGAAGCAGCTCACCCGCGAGGCGCGCCGCGTGTTGTGGAACTACCTGTCGTTCACGCTGGGCTTCGGCGAGCGGCGCGACGCGTACTACGTCGGCATGCGCGGATCGACCGCGGCCTTCCACCGCGCGCTCGCGGCCGGCGCCGCGATCCCGACCGACGCCGAGCAGGCCGCCGAGGTGATGGACTGGTGCGACGCCGTCGCGTCGGTCGCGTCCGACGCCGGCGCGGCGCCGCTCGAGCTGCCCGCGCCCCCGCCGGCGCGCGAGGGCGAGGTCCTCGTGCTGGGCGGCACCGGCTTCATCGGCAAGCGCGTCGTCGAGCGCCTGCTCGCGCACGACGTGCCCGTCACCTGCGTGGTGCGGCGCCGCCACTCGCTGCCGCCCGTCGTCGCGGACGCCGCGCGGGACGGCCGCGTCCGCCTGCTCGACGGCTCGCTCGGGGACGGCGAGGCGCTGTCGCGGGCGCTCGAGGGCGTCGCGACCGTCGTGCACCTCGCCACCGGCGGCGGCGACGACTGGGAGACGACCCAGCGCACGATGGTCGACGCGTCGACCGACTTCGCGAAGCGCGCGGCCGCGGCGGGCGTGCGGCGCTTCTGCTACGTCTCGTCCGTCGCCGCGCTCTACACCGGCCCCGACGCCGGCTACGAGCTGTCCGACTCCCCCGCCGTCGACAAGAAGGCGGACGTGCGGTCGGTCTACGCGCGCGGCAAGGCGGAGACCGAACGCGCGCTGTCCGCGGCCTGCGGCGCGGTGCCGATGGAACTCGTCGTGCTGCGCCCCGGCGTCGTGATGGGCGCGGGCACGCCGCTGCAACACACCGGCCTCGGCCTGTGGGCCCGCGACAACCACTGCGTCGGCTGGGGCCCGGGCGACCACGCGTTGCCGCTGGTCTGGGTCGAGGACGTCGCCGAGGGCATCGTCCGCGCGGTGCGTCACGGCGGCAAGGAGCTCGACGGCCAGGCGTTGAACCTGTGCGCGAACCCGGGGCTGTCGGCGCGCCAGGTCGTCGCCGCGCTGCGCGACGCGACGGGCCGCGACCTGCACTTCCACCCGCGCTCGCTCGAGGCGTCGCAGGCGATGGAGATCGGCAAGTGGATCGTGAAGCGCGCGGGCGGCCGCCAGGTCGACTTCCCCAGCTACCGCGACCTGAAGGCGCGCGCGCTGGCGCCGCGCTTCCGCTGCGAGCTCGCGCGCGAGGTGCTCGGGTGGCGACCGCTCGAGGACCGCGAGGCGTTCCTGGACGAGTGCGTGCGCATCTACGCACCGCGCGACGCGTCGCCGGCCGGCGACGCGGGAACGAGCGACGCGGAGCCCGCCGAGTGACGAACGGCGCGCCGCTCCTGCTGCACGTCTTCTCCACCTTCGTGCCCGCGGGCCCCGAGCTGCGCTTCGTGCGGCTCGCGAACGCCGCGGGCGGCGCGTTCCGCCACGCGATCCTGTCGATCGACGGGCGCG
>JAUHYB010000697.1 GCA_030426745.1 bacterium | reverse complement strand
TCCAGGGCATCCGCACGGTCAAGTCGTTCCGCGCGGAGGAGCGCGAGCTCGAGAACTACCGCGAGCAGAACGACACCTACGTCAAGGACTCGATGCGCATGGTGCGCGCGCTGTCCGCGACGCACGCGGGCACGACGCTGCTGACCTTCTCCGGCATCGGCGGCATGCTCGTGCTGATCGGCTGGATGCAGATCACCTACCAGCCGTTCCGCGACGGCGGCGAGATGGCGGCGTTCTTCGTGCTCGTGTCGCAAGCGACGACGAACCTGAAGCGCACCTCGCGCATGTGGGCGCGCGTGCAGGAGTCGGTCGGCGCGACCGAGCGCCTGCAGGACCTGCTGGACGAGGCCGAGGACGTCGTGGAGCGCCCCGGCGCGCACGCGATCGACGGCATCTCCGGCGAGCTGCGCCTGGACGGCGTGTCGTTCCGCTACCCGGAGAGCGACCGCAAGGCGCTGGACGGCATCGACCTCACCGTCCGCAAGGGCGAGACGCTGGCGCTCGTCGGCGCGTCGGGATCCGGCAAGACGACGCTGGTCGACCTGGTCGCGCGCTTCCTCGACCCCGACGAGGGCCGCGTCACCGTCGACGGCCACGACCTGCGCGACCTGACGAAGGACTCGTGGGTCGCGCAGTTCGCGATGGTCAGCCAGACGCCGTTCCTGTTCCACGCGTCGATCGAGGAGAACATCCGCTACGGCAAGCCCGACGCCACGCGCGAGGAGATCGTCGCCGCCGCGAAGGCCGCGGGGATCCACGAACACGTCGAGTCGCTGCCCGACGGCTACGACACCGACGTCGCGGACATGGGCGCGCGCCTGTCGGGCGGCCAGCGCCAGCGCTTGACGATCGCGCGCGCGCTGCTGAAGGGCGCGCCGCTCCTGCTGCTGGACGAGGCGACCAGCGCGCTCGACACGCAGACCGAGCAGCTCGTGCAAGCGGCGCTCGACCGCCTGATGGAAGGGCGCACCGTGATCGTGATCGCGCACCGCCTGTCGACGATCAAGGACGCCGACCGCATCGCGGTGCTGGACGAAGGGCGCCTGATCGAGGTCGGCACCCACGACGAGCTGCTGTCGGCCGGCGGCGCCTACGCCGCGCTGCACGCCGCGCAGTTCCAGTCGGAAGAGACGGGCGGCCCCGTCACGCGCTGACGAGCAGGCACACCGCCTGCACCGCCACGCCCGCGCCGCCGGCGAGCGCGCCCAGGCCTTCGAGCGTCTTGCCCTTCACGTTCACCGCGTCCGCGTCGACCGCGAGCAGCTCGGCGATCCGCGCGCGCATGGCCGCGCGGTGCGGCGCGATGCGCGGGCCCTCGGTCGCGATCACGACGTCGCAGTTGCCGACGCGCCAGCCCTTCGCGTGCACGCGGCGCAGCGCTTCGCCGAGCAGTGCGGCGCTGTCGGCGTCCTTCCACGACGCGTCCGTGTCGGGGAACAGCGTCCCGATGTCGTCGAGCCCCGCCGCGCCCAGCACCGCGTCCGTCACCGCGTGCAGCACGGCGTCGCCGTCCGAGTGAC
>JAUHYB010000696.1 GCA_030426745.1 bacterium | reverse complement strand
GCCGAGCCCCATCGCGGCCAGCTTGCGCTCGCCGTGCTTGGGCACCAGGCGCCGCACCGCGCCGCCCTGCACGAAGGCGATGATCAGGCCGATGTAGACGAACATCATGCCGTTGTCGATCGGCGTGTAGGCGAAGCGCTCGACGGCCAGGAACGTCAGCGTGAACTCCATCCCGCTGAAGGCCGTCAGGTACAGGAACGACAGGAAGTTCGTGCGGCGCACGCCGGGGAAGTCGATCGACTTCAGCGCGCGGAAGGGGTGCAGCGTGCGCTCGGACTCGGTCGTGCCGCGGCGCTCGGGCGGCAGCGTCTCGGGGAAGCGGCGCCAGGCCCACAGCAGGTTCGCGAACGCCAGCAGGAACGCGATCGCCGCCGCGCCGGAGAAGGGGTGCACGCCGTAGCTCGAGAGGTCGGGGCTCGACGCGCTGGGATCCCACTTGGTGGCGATGCCGCCGATCGCGGGGCCGAACACGAAGCCCAGGCCGATCGCCATGCCGACGATGCCCATGCCCTTCGCGCGGTCCTTGCCTTCGCTGGTGTCGGCGACGGCGGCGCTGGCGATCGCGATGTTGCCGGCCATCAGGCCCGACAGGAGGCGCGACGCCACGAACAGGAGGAAGCTGCCCGAGAAGAACCACAGGACGTACGACAGCATCGTCCCCGTCAACGTGAACAGCAGCGTGCCGCGCCGGCCGATGCGGTCGGACAGGGAGCCCCAGAACGGCGCGCCGACGAACTGCAGCACCGAGTAGACCGACCCCAGCACGCCGCCGAACAGCGCGATCACGGCGAAGTCCGGGTCGCTGCTGCCGGCCGCGAAGTCGCGCAGCGCCTCGATCAGCGAGCCGAACAGGCCGCCCTCGCCCTCGACGCCGGCGTAGTACTCCAGCATCGCCGGGAAGGACGGGAAGAGGATCGAGAAGCCGACGAGGTCCAGGAAGACCGTGAGGAAGACGACGCCGAGGATGCGCGGGCCGCGCGCGGCGGCTTCCGTGGGGGGGGTGCTCTGTTCCACGCGGACCTTGTACGCTGGCGCCGCCGCGAGGGAAAGCGCGCGCAGCGGTCTTCCGGCCGCGGGCGCGCGCGCGTCGATGAACACACCGATCCGTTACCGCTTCCGACCGCGCGTGCGTCGCCTCGACGACGCGCCCGACCCCGTCGCCGCGCTGTCGCGGCTGCGGGACCGCGAGGGGCTCGTGCTGCTGCACGGCGCGGCGGGGGAACCGCGGCGCTTCAGCCTGCTGGCGTGCGATCCGCTGCGCGGGGCCGACGGCGCGCCGCTCGCGCCCGCGCCCTCGATCGTGGGCCTGCGCGAGCTGCGCGCGCGGCTCGAACCGGCCGGCGGCGACGCGCCCCCGGCGCACTTCGCGGGCGGGCTGCTCGCGGCGCTCGCCTACGACCTCGGCGCGGCGGGCGAGGACCTCGCGCTGCCCCGCGACCGCGACGCGACGCCGCCGCTGGCGGGCGGCCTCTACACCGACTACCTGGTCTTCGACCACGAGCGCGACGAGGTAGTCGGTGTAGAG
>JAUHYB010000170.1 GCA_030426745.1 bacterium | reverse complement strand
GCTCGGGGTCGACGAACAGGCTGACCAGGCCGCCGCGCTCGGTCAGCGCCGGCACCACGTCCGCCAGGCGCGCCGCCTCGCGGAGGACGTCCAGGCCGCCCTCGGTCGTGACCTCGGCCCGGTTCTCGGGCACCAGGCAGAAGGCGTCCGCGCCGCTGGCCAGCGCGATCTCGACCATCTCGGGGTGCAGGCTGCACTCCAGGTTCAGCAGCGTGCCGATCTCCGCGCGCAGCCGGGCGACGTCCGCGTCCTGCACGTGGCGGCGGTCCCGCCGCAGGTGGCAGGTGATGCCCTCGGCGCCGGCCGCCTCGCACTCCAGCGCGTAGCGCACCGGGTCGGGGAAGGCCTCGCGCCGCGCCTGTCGGACCGTCGCGACGTGGTCGATGTTCACGTGGAGCCGCACCATCGGAGGCGATTCTATGGAACGCGCGGGCGCGCCCCAACGAGCTTGGCGCGCGAACGTTCGGCGCCGTCCCTTCGCCGCGTCCGCTCCGGGCGTACACTCCCCGCATGCGCATCATCGCCGGAGCCCACCGCGGCCGTCGCATCGCGTCGCCGCCCGGTCGCGGGACGCGCCCGATGCTGGACCGCGTGCGCGAGGCGATGTTCTCGACGCTGGGGTCGGGGATCGAGGGCGCGCGCGTGCTGGACCTGTTCGCGGGGACCGGCAGCCTGGGGCTGGAGGCCCTGTCGCGCGGCGCGGCCGAGGCGCTGTTCGTCGAGCGCGACCCGCGCGTCGTGCGGCTCCTGGGCGACAACCTGCGCGAGCTGGGCGAGGAGGACCGCGGCCGCGTGCGGACCGGCGACGCGCTGGACCCGCGGTCGTGGCGCGGGCTGGCGGAGGCGCCGCTCGTCGTCTTCCTCGACCCGCCCTACCCCTTCCTGGACGACGAGCGCCGCGCCCGCGTCTTCGCGGCGATCGAGGCGCTGCGCACCGAGTGGCTGGCGCCCGGCGGCCGCATCGTCTTCCACTGCCCGCGCCGGAAGGTCGACGCGCACCACTTCGCCGAGGGCTGCGCCGCGCACGAGCGCGTCTACGGGAACTCGGCGCTGTGGTACATCGAGCCGGCGGGGGACGCGGAGGGCGCGCCCTCTCCCGACGAGGACCCGGCGGGCGGCGACCCGATCGACGACGGCGACCGCGCGCCGGAAGGCGGCGACGCGTGACCGAGCTGCGCGGGCGGTTGCTGCTGGACGGCGCGCTCGTCACCGGGCGCGTGCGCTTCGACGGCAGCCGCATCGCGGCGGTCGAGCGCCTGCCCGAGCTGCCCGGCGCCGACGCGATGCCGATCGTCGCGCCCGGCTTCGTCGACCTGCACGTGCACGGCTTCGGCGGGTGCGATCCGCTGGAGGACCTCGCGGGCATGGCGCGCGCGCTGGCGGCGAGCGGGACCACCGCGTTCCAGCCGACCCTGTTCCCCGCGGCGCCGGCGGCGCTGGGAGAGCAGTGCGCCGCGCTCGCGCGTGAATCCGCGGCGCTGGCGACGGGCGCGCGGGCCGTCGGCGTGCACTGCGAAGGACCGTTCGTGAACCCCGCGGCGGCGGGCGCGCTGCCGAAGGACGACCTGGCGACGCCGTCGGTCGAGGCGCTGCGCGCGGTCCTCGGGTCGTCGACCGGCGACGGCCGCGCCGTGCGCACGATGACGATCGCGCCGGAGCTGCCGGGCGCGATGGACCTGGTGCGCGAGCTCGCGCGCTGCGGCGTGCGCGCCAGCCTCGGCCACTCGCGCGCGCGCGCCGCGGACGCGCGCGAGGCGGAGCGCGCCGGGGCCGTCGGCGTCACGCACCTCTACAACGCGATGACCGGGCACCACCACCGCGAGGCGGGGCTGGTCAGCGCGGCGCTCGTGTCGGACCTGTGCTTCGCGGAGCTGATCGGCGACCTCACGCACGTCGGGCGCGAGGGCGTCGAGGTCGCGCTGGCGGCGCGCGGTCCGCACGGGCTGGCGCTGGTCAGCGACGCGCTGCGCGGCGCGGGCACCGGTTGCGCGCACTTCCACTCGCACGGCCGCGACCACGAGGTGCGCGGCGGGACGGCGTACTACCCGGCGGGGGAGGGGCGCGCGGAGCCGCAACTCGCGGGGTCGGCGTGTTCGCAGCTCGAGATGGTGCGGCGGCTCACGGCGAACGGGGTGCTGTCCGTCGCCGACGCGCTCGTGATGGCGAGCGAGACGCCGGCGCGCGCGTTGGGGCTGGAGGGCGAGCTGGGCGTGCTCGCGCCGGGCGCCGCGGCGGACGTCGTCGTGCTGGACGGCGCCGACCTGGCGCTGACCGAGGCGTGGGTGCGGGGCGAACGCGTGTCGCTCGCCCCGCCCGAGTCCTCGCCGGCGCGCGCCTAGTCGTTCATGAAGTCGTGCGCGTCGCCGTGCGGCGCGCCGTCGGCGTCGATCCACGAGTCGAGCACGATGCCCGTCGTCGGATCGGTCAAGCGCCGCACCAGGTCCGCGCCCAACGGCCCCGCCAGGTTCGGGTTGATCGCGCCGACGCGCAGCAGCGTCGGGCCGTCGATCAACGCGTGCGCGCTGGAGCTGTTCGCCGTGCCGTCCGGCTCGACCAGGCGGTCGAGGACGAAGCGCACGCGGGCCGGGTCGAAGTTCGCCGACGGCGCCGTGCCGCCGGTGCCGTAGCGGTTCGCGTTGTCGTCCAGCGGGTTCACCGGCGCGCCGTTCTCGTCGAACAGGAACAGTCCGCTTCCCAGACCGGCGACCATGTGCACCCACATCGGCGAGTTCAGGCGGTTGCCGGTGTTCTGGCCGATGTGCTGCTCCAGCAGCCCGAAGTTCAACGCGCCCCAGTCGCCCGCGGCCATCGCGGTGCGGAACTGGTCGTAGGCGGCGCCGTGCGACGCGAGGCCCTCGTCCGTCAGGTGACATGCGGCGCAGTAGCGCGGGCCCTCGTTCTCCGGCGTGACGCGGCCGCGCACAGAGTGCGCCATCATCGCGTTGTGACCGAGCGCGGCGAAGGCCTTCGCCGGGTCGTTGCCGTTCGAGTTGCGGTCGGAGAACGCGAACACGTCAGAGCGGTTGTTCTGGCGGTCCTCCCAGCGGAAGAACATCTTCGTGTTCGAGCTGACCTGCGTGATCTTGCCGCGCGGGTTGATGCCCAGCTGGAACGGGACCGGCGACTGGTAGACGAACTGCGCCTCCGCCTCGTCGAACACGATGCGCTCGCCGGTGATGTTGCTGAAGCGGCCGCCGCCGGCGCGGTACTCGCCCTCCAGGTGACAACCCATGCAGGTGTTCGTCCACGAGGCGTGGCACGACACGCAGTTCATGTTCTCGGTGTGCGTGAAGCCGTGCGGCACGCCGCCCGTCTGCAGCGGCCCGATGCCCGTCGCCGGGTTGCCGTCGGCGCGACCCATCGCGTACGACGCCTTCGCGTTGTAGATCGGACGGTTGTTGACCGGGTGGATCACGTTCGTGTTCACGACCGTGTCGCGCGTCTGCGAGACGTAGTGCGTCGCGCCCGTCAGCTTGCTGCGCATCCAGAAGTGGCCGTCGTCGCCGACGTACACGTGGTCCAGCACGTTGCCTTCGGCGTCGACCGCCAGCTGGCCGGGCGTGCCGTCGGGGCGCGTGCCCGCGACGGTCGTGGCGTATCCGTTGACGCCGCCGTGGCAGCTCTCGCAGCGGATGGCGACCGAGTGCTCCATGCGGCTGGCCAGCGACGCCGTCGCCGGGTCGTTCACGTCGCCGCCGTGCAGGTCGAAGCTGCCGTGGCAGTCGATGCAGCCCATGCCGGCCTCGTAGTGCACGTCCTCGGGCGTGTCGTCGCGGTCGTCGTCGTCGTAGTCCTCGAACAGGAGGTACTGGCGACCGTTGCGGCCGTTGAACTCGTTGTTGCCGACCACGGGGTCGAACAGGCGGTCGTCGTTGCGCGTGTCGACGTGCGACGCGGGCTGCGAGGGGTACTGGTGGCCGAAGCGCACGTCCTGGTTCTGGTCCAGGCGGATGCCCCAGTACTGCATGACCGTGCGGTTGGAGCCCTGGTGGCAACCCGCGCAGGTGTAGTCGTCCATGCCGTCGACGTGGGCGCCGTTGGCGAGCGTCTGCGCGACGCTGACGATGCGGTGCGAGCGCACGTGCGGCAGCTCACCGGGGTCGATGTCGTCGGGGTCGAGCGGCTCGAACTTGTCGATGTTCGGGTCCGCGCTGCCGCTGCGGCCGCCCAGGCTGTACGGCATGTGACACGCCGTGCAGCCGGCGGAGCGGTAGTCGCCCGAGCGGTTGTTCGCGCCCGCGCTGCCCAGGTGGCAGTCGCCGCAGGTGAACGACGTCTGCTCCGTCAGGAGGTGCTCGAGCGCCGAGTCGCTCACGACGCGGCCGTCCGCCAGCACGTCGTCGTTCAGCGCGGCGGCGAGGTAGTCGTCGTTGTTGAAGATCGCGTTGGGGCTCGTGTCGCCGTGGCGGCTGTACACGGGCACCTCGAGCATGCGCAGCACGTCGCCGAAGCGCGACAGCACGCCGTCGTTGTCCGTCTCGGCGCGCCACGCCAGGTCCGCGGCGGTGTCCTGGTACATGCCGTCGCTCTCGAGCACGTCCGAGTCCGCGCCGATCGCGTACTTGGCGCCCGAGAAGATGCCCGCCGAGGTCGCCAGCAGAGACCCGGACACGACGTCCGCGTGGTTCGAGTGGCACTGACCGCATCCGCGACCCTGCTCGACGACGCGCAGGTCGCCGGGGTTGATGAACTGCAGGTACTCGAGCGGCGTGTACAGCCGCCCGCCGACCGTGTAGTTCGGCAGCTTGTCGATGCCGGTCTGCGTCAGCCGGTTGAAGAACGCGAACTGGTTCGACTGCTGGTGGTCGCGGTCGCCGATCTGCGGCGGCGGCGGGACGTGGCTGGAGTCCTTGTCGTGGCCCGACGGGTCGCCGCCGTGACACACGTTGCACGCGATGTTCTCCGCGCCGGGGAAGGGGTGCGGGTTCTCGATGCCCGGGCCGCTGTAGTTGCCCGACAGCGAGCCGTTGTGGCACTGCATGCAGGAGCCGCCGGTCTGAGCGGTCAAGATGCCGCCGTCACCGCTGCCCGTGCACCCGTTCGACACGAGCGCCGCCAGCCCCAAGAGCCAGCCCCCCGCGATCCATCGCACCCGTCCACGCATCCCGTACACCCCGTCCTTCGCCCGGGGTCCGTCCGCACCGGACCCCCGATTCGCCCCGCGGAGCCGTCACCCCACCCCAGGGTCGGCGGCCTCCGGGTCGTTCATCGGAAGGCGGGGAGCGCGATCTTGAGTAGGGACGGATTCCCCGTTCGGACCGGCGAGGAGGTCCTGCGCGAGGCCGGAACGCTAGGATCGACGGCGACCCGTGCTCGCCACTCGGGGGAGAGGACTTGATCGATGACGACCGGAACATGCGTCGAGCGCGCGGATCGAAGAAGAGTACAGGGGAGGGCGCTCGCGGCCGTGATGACGGCGGCCGTCCTCACGGGATGCGCGGATCGCGAGGAGGCACCGCGGGAGGGTTCCGGGCGCTTCGCCGTCCCCGCGCGCGACGCGTACGACGTCCTGCCGATTCGACGCGCGGTCGAGCTGCTCGCGGTAGCTGGGGTCGACTTGGACGCCGAGACGATCCGGTGCGGGGAGGCGACTTCGGAAGTCGCACTCACGCGCGTCGAGCACCTGCTCGAATTCCGCGGCGAGGATCAAGCGCACCTGCGGCGGCTGCTCGTATCCGCGCTGGGACGCTCGGGAGGAACAGCCGCCGGCGTCGTCGAGGAACCGAACGCGATGGAGTTAGCCGCTGCGTTCTACGATCCGACCACGGGCACCGTGGTCGCGGTCCGCGACGAGAAAAGCGAGCGCACCACGACCGACTTCGACCTCACCCTCTCGGTCCATGAGCTCGTCCATCTGTGGCGCGATCGTGAGAGCGGCTACATCGACGAGCGCTCCGCCGGTAAGGAACCGACGGACGCGTTGGAGGTCCATCGATGCATCGTCGAGGGCGAAGCGCACTTCGCCGCGACCTGGCTGCTGCTGCACCACACGGACTCCCGCGTGTTGCCGTCCGACCGCTGGACGATCGACGCGGCGCTGTTGCGTGACTTCTCGCGCGACGGCGCGGGGATGCCCTACGTCGCGGGCGCGCAGTGGATGCTCGAGCGCTTCCGCGCCGGCGGGTGGCCGCAGGTGTGGTCCGGCTACGACAACCCGCCCGCGTCGACGGAACAGTTGATGCACGTGGAGAAGCGCGGTGACGCGCCGCAAGTCCCGCGCGAAGTCGCGGCGCGCCGCGCGGAGGGCCTCTACACGGAACTCGCGGTGGACTGCATCGGTGAGTTGAAGCTGTACGAGTGGTGCCCTCGCGGCTTCAACTTGCAGCGCGTCGATGCGCGCATCGCCGCGGCGGGCTGGGACGGGGACCTCGCGAGCCTCGTCGAGCTTCCGGACGGCGAACGCGTCGCGTTCTGGAGGATCGTGTTTGACCGCGAAGCGGACGCCGAGCACATCGCCGAGGTCATGGAGATGCGCGGGCAGGGAGCGCGTCGCCGTCGAGGCGCAGTCGTCGACTGGACGTCGGGCGACGAGGCCCTCTTCGATGGCGAGGCGTTCGCGGCCTGGTCGGAGCGAACCGACCACTGGCGCGCGCAACCGGCCGATGCCGCGAGCACGGCGGCCGTGGAGGCAAGGATCATCGAGGAGGAACGCGCAGAGTCGTGGATGTCGTGGGACCAAGGGCTCGTGATCCCGGCGGTGCGACTCAAAGTCAGGGGTGACGAAGGCTGGGTGGCGATGCCGCTCGACGGCTGGTGGGTCGTCGGATCCGAGGTCAGCGATAACACCTACGCGATCGTCAGTCACTCCCTGGAGCCTCTACCGGCGGATTCGAGCGGCATGTCGTCGGCCGACTTGCGCGAGCGAATCTCCGCGCTCTACGCGCCCGACGTCGCCGTCGGCGAGCTCCGTGACCGTGAGTTTGGAGCATTCGAAGGAGTGGAGCTCGTCGCGCGCAACCCCGACGGCTCGGGCCTTCGCGTGTTCGCGTTCGAGGCGGCGGGCGGCGCACAGTTCTTCGATCTCCGAGTTTGGAACGAGCAGCGACCGCCGACCGACGCGGAGGTCGACGCCGCGATGGATCGCTTCCTGGCCGCGGTCGATACCGACACGGTCCTGGAGCTCGAGTGGAACGACGAGTACCGCACGCTGGTCGAACGCCTCCCCGACCTACCGATGCCGAAGGTCCTGCACCGCGACGAACGCTGACGACGGTGCCTCGACAGGACTACGGTGCCAGGCACTTTCCTCCGGAATAGAGGGTCAGGGGTGGGAGCCGCCG
>JAUHYB010000002.1 GCA_030426745.1 bacterium | reverse complement strand
TGCGACCGTGGCTCGCGATCGCGATCAGGCTCGCTTGCACGCGCTCGGCGTAGTCCGCGATGGTCCCCGCGACGTCGGACCCGCGCAGCACGATGGACTCGGCACCCCCGCCGAGCCGCCGCGCGAGTTCGGCCAACTCCCCTTCCGCCTGCTTGATGATCGAGCCCTTCGCGTCGAACGGGATGGGCGGGACGATCAGCGTGCCCTGGAAGCTGCCGGGGAGTTCCTGGACCACGTGGACCAGGACGATCTGCTTGCCCAACGCGCGGGCCAGCGACGCGGTCGGCAGGAACGCGCGCAGGCTCTCGTCGGACAGGTCGGTGGTGAGCAGGATCGCGTCCGTGCGGATGCGGTCCTCGGGCTTCGCGTCCGCGGGCGCCGGCGCGTGGCTCGGCTCCTGCGCGAACTGGGTCTCCTCTTCGTCGGTCAGCGTCAGCACGAAGTCCGCCGGTCCGCGGCGCAGGGCGTTGCGGCGCGCGCCGCCGCCGGAGCGACGGAAGCGGTCGATGCGGCCCCGCGGGCGTCGGCGGGACGAACGGCGTCGATCGAAACGAGTCATGCGTGGTTCCGGGAGCGGCTCTCGGTGGTCGTGTCGTCGGTCGCGAAGGGAGTGGAAGCGGGGCCACTGCGCCTGGAGGAGGCCGGAGGAGGCCAAGACGCAGCAGCCCCAGGAGAGAGTCGGATTCGAGATCCGTCGTTCCTCGGGAGCGTGCCGCCGCGCGTTCGTCGGCGTCGCGCTCGAGCGGCCGTCAGTTCTTCATGCCGGCGTCGGCCACGCGGACGCGCGGGGCCTCGAGGCCGTAGAACTCGAAGATGCGGGCGAGGGCGTCGCGGCTCTTCAGCGACGACAGCTCGCCGCCCTTCAGCTTCGGCGCGTCGCGCAGCTCCTCGGGCGCCGCGTCGATGACGAAGCGCTGGGGCGTCGCCTCGGCGTCGGGCCGGGCCTCGGGCGCCTGCAGCGTCAGCGCGGCCCACGGCATGATGTAGGGGTCGTCCTGCGCGGACTTGCCCTGCGCCAACACGAAGGCGATCTCGCCGGTCTTCGGCTGCAGCACCAGGCCGCTGGTCGCGGCGAACTCCTGCTCGCCCGCGAAGATCGCGGTGCCGACCAGCGCGGTCGCGGTCACCGACTTCGACGCGCCGTCCTTGTTCATCGCGTCGCGGTGCTTGCGCGCGGCGTCGTCCGTCTTCGCGGCGCCGGCGCCCTCGCCGGCCTTGCGCAGGTAACGCTCCGCGTCGTACGCGGGCATCTTGCGCAGCTCCTCGGCCGTCATCGGCAGCATCAGGTGCCGCGCCTTGGCGTCCCACTGGAAGCGGTCGTAGGGCACCAGGCGGGCGCCGGTCTGCTCCTCGCCCTTGACCTCGATGCCGCCGACGGCGACGTGCGTCACGTGACCCGTCTTGCGGTCGATGACGTGGTCCTGGAAGACGCCGAGGGCCTGGCCCTGCTCGTTCTTCACGGCGGCGCGCTTGCCCAGCGGAGCCTCGACGTAGACCGGCAGGCGCTTCTCGACCGGCTCCTGCAGCTCGGGCGCGGCCGCGTCCCCCGCTTCCTGCGCCTGGAGCGGCGCCGCGGGCAGGAGGGACAGAGCCAGGACGAAGGGAATGGTGCGGGTGGGCTTCATGACGAGGGTTCCTTCCGAAGTCGGAGTGGTGCGGGATCGGCGATCGTTCCCGCGGTGTGGTGAGTGCGCCGCGTCGCCCCGGAGTGCGGTTCGGGTCGTCACGAGTCCCGAGGGGCTGCGGCGCGTCGCCGGTGACGGGTCGGCGGAGCCCTGGGGCTCCGCCGCGCGGCCTCGGCGGGACGCACGCGCGGTCCGCTCTCGCGGATCGATCCCCGCGGCGGCCGCGTGGGCCGTGGGGCTCGGGTGGTGTCGCTGCGCGTGGTCCATCGGTGTGGTGGGCGCGCCGCGGTGGTCTCTCTCCCGACGGCGCACACCGAGTAGAGCGGGGTGCCCCTGAGCCCCGGATGAGAGGCGAATGAGATCGCTCTCACGGACCACAAACCGTTGCCCGACAAGGGCTTGGGATATGGAACGCCCTATCTCGGGCGGGGGTCCCCGCGGGGCGCCCCGGGAGGCCCGCCGCGAGCCCCCCGGGCTGACAGCCGCCGCCGCATCTGCTACAGCTTCCCGCCGGCGCGCGGACCGACAGGGACCGCGGCAGACCGCCGCCCCCACCCCGATGCGCATCCTCGTCGTCGAAGACAACCCGGACATGGCGGCCGCGATCCGCCAGGGCCTGAAGGAGAACGGCTACAGCGTCGACGTCGCCCACAAGGGCTTCGAGGGCGAGGAGCTGGCGGCGACCGAGCCGTACGACCTCGTCATCCTCGACGTCATGCTGCCGGACCGCGACGGCATCGACCTGTGCCGCAACCTGCGCCGGCGGGACGTCGCGTCCTTCATCCTGATGTTGACGGCGCTGTCGAACACCGAGCAGAAGATCGCCGGCCTCGACGCGGGCGCGGACGACTACCTGACCAAGCCGTTCGAGTTCGACGAGCTGCTCGCGCGCATCCGCGCGTTGCTGCGCCGCGGCACGCCGTCCGAGGCGGTGAAGCTGGAGTTCGGCGGGCTCGAGCTGGACCTGTTGAAGCGCCGCGTGCACCGCGACGGGCACAAGTTGAAGCTGTCCGCGAAGGAGTTCGCGCTGCTCGAGTTCCTGATGCGCAACCAGGACCGCGTCGTCGACCGCATGACGATCGCGCAGAAGGTCTGGGACATCAACTTCGAGCCGTCGAGCAACGTGATCGACGTGTGCATCTCGTCCTTGCGCAAGAAGGTCGACAAGGAGTTCGAGAGCCCGCTGATCCACACGGTGGTCGGCATGGGGTATCGCTTCGGCGCGCCGGAGCGGGACGAGCCCGCGGAGTGACGTCGCCGATGCGCTCCCGCAGCAGCTCGCTCCGCCTGAAGCTGACGACCTGGTTCGTCTTCGTCTTCTTCGCGATCCAGCTGACGCTGGTCACGGGCGTCGTGCTGCTGCGCCGCGAGGCGATCGAGACGACCGTCGAGCGCGCCGCCACCGAGCCCGTTTCGAAGATGATCGACAGCCTGCTGAACGCCGGCGTCGAGCTGCAGGGCGCGGACCTCGGCGAGTACCTGCCGAAGGGCGCGGACTTCGCGTTCTGCGTCGTGCGCGACACGCAGGGCGGCGTGCTGGCGTGGTACGGCGTCGAGGACGACGAGGAGGTCTTCGCCAAGATCCCCTTCCGCGACGAGCTGCTGCCGTCGGTCGACGGCGTGACCGAGGTCGCCGGCACGATCGGATCCGAGTCGCGCAAGCTGTCCGAGGACACCGCGGCGGAGCTCGTCGGGACGCGCGAACCGCTGCACCTGATCACCGTCCCGTTCCAGGCCGACGACGGCGCGCAGTACTACTTCCAGTCGGGCATGCGCGAAGACTCCTTCGATGTGCTGCTGGGCCCCTACGGCGACCTGGTGCTGTTCGGCGTCCCGATCGGGCTGATCGCCGCGATGGCCGCCGCGTGGATCATCGCCGGCCGCGCCGTCGCGCCGATGCGCGAGCTGTCGCGCGCCGCGCGCGACGTGTCGCCGACGCGCATCAGCGAGCGCTTCGAGCTGCCGACCCGCGACGCGGAGGTCGCGCACCTCGAGGACGAGCTGAACGCCGCGCTGGAGCGCATCGAAGCCGGCTACCGCGCGCAGGACCAGTTCATCAGCAACGTCTCGCACGAGCTGCGCACGCCGGTCGCCGTGCTGCTGACGCAGGCGCAGGTCGCGCGCATGGGCGAGCGCGACCTGGACAAGAGCTACGCGTTCATCGAGCGCGCCGAGGTGCTGTTGAAGCGGCTGGGCAAGCTGGTCGAGAGCTTCCTCGTGCTGGCGCGCGCGGAGCTGACCGACTCGCGCGCGAACGACGTCGTCCCCGCCGTCGACCTGATCCTGGGCTGCCTGCAGAGCTGCAAGGAGTACGCCGACCAGAACGGCGTGCGCGTGCTGTCCGGCCTGGACGAGGACGGCGCGGACCTGGTGCTGCGCGGCGACCCCGAGCTCCTGCTGACGATGGTCGAGAACCTGGTGCGCAACGCGATCAGCCACTCGCCCGACGGCGGCGCCGTGACCTTGCGCGCCGAGCGCACGCGCGACGGCGTCGCGATCTCCGTCCGCGACGAGGGACCCGGCATCCCCGACGAGTATCGCGAGCGCATCTTCGAGCGCTTCGTGCGCGTCCCGTCGTCGACCGAGCGCAAGGACGGCACCGGCCTGGGCCTCGCGATCGCGAACGGCATCGCGACGCTGCACGGCGGCGCGATCGAGGTGCGCAACAACGAGCTGCGCGGCTGCACCTTCACGGTGCGGCTGCCGAACGAGGTCGACGCGAAGGCGTCGTGACCTAGCGGCGCCCGCGCGCGCCGTCGGGGCCGGCGGCGCCGGATTCGTCGCCCGGGTCGTCCCCGCCCGAATGGTCGGCGGGAGGATCGACGGGAGCGTCGCCGCCCGCGTCACCCGCCGCCTCGGGCGTCGTCACGTCGCCGCCGTCACCCGCGGGCGCGGACGCGTCCTCGGGTTGCGCGCCCGACGGCGCCGGATCCTCGGTCGCGCCCGCTTCGCCCGCCCCCGTCGCGTCGTCGCCCTCGCTCGGCTCCGGCGCCACCTGTCGCGGCGACGTCCACGTGCCGCGGTCGTCCGACCACGCGATCTCGTCCCACGGCACGACGAGCGGCGCGTGGTCGAACGAGATCGTGACGCCGACCACGCGGCCGTCCTCGCGGTCGAAGCGCCACCCGATCACCTCGTGCTCGCCGCCGTCCGCGCGCGCGAGCCCGCGTTCCATCCACGCGTCCGCGTCGGCGTATCCGGCGTCCAGCTCGTCCCACAGCACCGCGCCGTCCGCGCCGCGCAGTCGCAGCGTGCTGCCGTTCCAGGTCGCCGACGCCGCGACGAGCAACTTGCCGGTCTCGTCGCGCGCCTGCACGCCCTCGACGCGCAGCTCCGTGCCCGTCGCGAACCCGTTCGCCAGGCGCGGCGACAGGAAGGCGGGGCGCAACAGCACCCGGTGCACCAGGTTGTCCGCGTCGCGCAGGCGCACCATCAGCGCGTCCTTCGCGGCGTCGTCGTCCGCCGTGCCGTTGGTCGGTTCCTCGACGACGCCGGTCAACCGCGCGCGCTCGCGCTCGGCGTACCACGCGACGTCCGGCGCGCTGCCGGGGACCTCGGCGAAGGCGTGGCGCAGCGCGACCTCGCCCGCGCCCAGGTCGCTGCGCGACCAGTCGAAGGCGTCGAAGGGCACCAGGAGCGGCGCCGCGTCCGGCGCCGCGATCTCGACGCCCACGATCGCGCCGCTCGCGAGGTCCACGCGCACGTCGGCGACGGTCCCGACGCGCTCGCCCTTGCGGTCGCGCACGCGCGCTCCGCGCCACTCCTCCCACGCCGACACGCCCATCGAGTCGTCGGAGGGCGCCGGCGAGGTCGCGTCCGTCTCGGCCCGCGCCGCCCCGGCGGTCGCGGGGTCGTAGACCGGCAGCGGGCGCTGCACGAGGTTGCACGAGGCGAGCAGCGCGAGCAGGGCCGCGCCGCGGAGGGCCGAGCGATCGATCTTCACGAGCATGCGTTCCGGCGAGGAGGGGTCCCGCGCCCGGCGCGGGGGTGCGCCGGTGTTCGGGCCGGAGGCGCGGAGTCTACCCGGAATCGCCCCGCGCAGGGCCCGCCCCGCCGCCAGGCCGCGCGGGAACCGCGCTCACCCGAACAGGAAGTCGCTTTCCTGCGACCAGGCGGCGTAGCGGTACAGCGGCACGAGGCGCGCCAGCTCGTCCATCAGGTGCGCGGGCACCTCGGGCGCGAAGGACAGCGCGCGCACGGCGGGTTGCGACGCGGGCGCGGGGAACCGGCGGTCCACCAGCAGCTGGTGCCGGCCCGGCTCGAAGTAGCCGAAGAACTCGGTCAACTGCTCGGGCTCGATCGAGCCGCAGGCCCACTCGCCCTTCCAGTCCGCGAGGCGCAGCGTGTAGCCGTCGAGCTCGTTCAGGATCGCGGTGAGCGCGCGCGGCCCTTCCGCCTTCACGCGGCGCTGCACGTTCGCGCCGTCGAACCACGCGTCGCCGTGGATGCGCAGCGAGACCTCGAGCGCTTCCGCCTCGACCGCGACGCACAGGTACGCGTTGCGGTACGCCGCGTCGAGGTCCTTCGCCAGGTCCGCGCCGACCACCTTGCGCAGCCGCGTCTTCTCCTTCTTGTCGCGGCACAGGTACGTCCAGATGCGCGCGACGCGCTTGCCGTTGAAGGCGTGCGGCGCGTGCAGGCTGGTGCGCGACAAGAGCGGCGGCAGGTCCGCTCCCTCCCGCGTCAGGAAGGCCTTCGCGAGCGCGCCCAGCTTGCGCCGCAGGACCAGCCGGCGGTCGTTGTACTGGGGGTCGCGGCAGAGGGGTTCCGCCAGCGCGCGCAGGTCGCCCTCGTCGAAGGGCTCGACCGCGGCGAGGGGCTTCGGTTCGGCGTCGGTACCAGCGTTCTCGGGCATGCGGGGGCGTTCTCGGGCATCCTGGGGCGTCTAGGATTGGAGATTCCAGCCGCTAGAATGCCCTGGCCGATGGGACCCTGGAAGACGGGACCCGGATCTCCCTCCCGGCCGCTTCCCCCCCCATGGACTTCGCACACTTCACGTTCGACACCGAGCAGGACAAGCTCGGCGAAGGCCCGCTGTCCGAGGTCTACCGGGCCGAGGACCGCAACCTGGGTCGGACCGTGGCGCTGAAGATCCTGCGGTCCCACGCGGAGATCGACCCGTCGGCGGACCAGCGCTTCCACCGCGAGGCGGTGCACTCCAGCAAGATCGAGCACTCGAACATCGCCCGCGTGTACGAGTACGGTCAGTTCGACGGCACGTCGTTCATCGCGATGGAGTACCTCGAGGGCCGCACCCTCGACAAGATCATCAAGGACCAGCGCCTCGGCTTCGAGGAGTGCATCCGCATCGCGCAGCAGACGACGCGCGCGCTGCGCGCCGTGCACGAGGCCGGGCTGATCCACCGCGACCTGAAGCCGGCGAACCTGATGGTGCTCGACGACGGCTCGGTCAAGCTGCTCGACTTCGGCATCGCGCGCGCGACGAACGAGTCGTCGATCACGCAACACGGGATGCTGGTCGGCACGGTGCTGTACATGTCGCCGGAACAGGTGCGTGGCGACGAGCTGGACATGCGGTCCGACATCTTCTCGCTGGGGTCGGTGCTGTACCACATGACGACGGGCAAGCTGCCGTTCCCCGGCAAGAGCTTCCCCGAGGTCTGCATGGCGATCCTGGACGGCCAGTACGAGCTGCCGTCCGTCGCGCGCGCGGGCTTCCCCGCGGAGCTCGAGAAGGTCGTGATGAAGTGCCTCTCGCCCGCGCCCGAGGACCGCTACGCCGACGCGCGTGACGCGCACGGCGCGCTGCTGCAGGTCTCCGCCGGCCTGCAGGGGACGGCGCACCGCCAGGTCAAGGTGCGCGGCACGCTGCTGGTGCTGCCGGTGCAGTGCGAGGCCGACGACGCGTCGATGGACGACTGCCGCACGATCGCCGCGGGTCTGCGCAAGGACCTGGCCGACGAGCTGGGCCGCCTGCGCGAGCTCGAGGTCGTGCTGCTGGACCGATCGGACCTGCCGGCGACGGGTTACGAGTGGTCGCTGCGCATCCGGCTGGCGTCGAAGCCGCCCGAAGCGCGGCTCACGCTGGACCTGACGCAGTACACGCCGGAGGACGGCCACGCGCGGCCGCACGCCGAGTGGCACGAGGAATTGCGCCACGCCGACCCGAACGAGTGGGCGTTGCAGGCCGACCTGGCGCGCAACGCGGCGCGCGCGCTGCGCCGTCACATGACGGAGGGCGCGCTGCAGCCGATCGGCAAGACGCGCGACGAGGACGCCAGCATCCAGCTGGCGCAACACGCCCACGACGTGCTCGGCAAGGGCACGTCGAAGCACCTGATGGCGGCGATCAGCTCGTTCCGCCGCGCGATCGAGGCCGACCCGTACTGCGCGATCGCGTACGCCGGCCTCGCCGAGGCCACGGTGCGCAAGTTCCTGTTCTGGGACGGCGACCAGTCGTACCTGGACCAGTCGCGCGAGTTCGCGGCGCGCGCGCTGGCGCTGAAGCACGACTGCGCCGAGGCGCACACCTCGCTCGGATTCGCCTTCCACCTGTCGGGCCACCCGACGGACGCGCAGCGCGAATACCGCATCGCGATCGAGCTCGACGACCAGGAGTGGTTGGCCCACCGGCTGATGGGCGCGCTCGTCGCGCGCGAGGGCAACTTCAAGCGCGCGAAGCCGCTCTTGAACAAGGCGATCGGCCTGAAGCCGACGCACATCGCCAGTTACGACCACCTGTACAACGTGATGCGCCGCCTCGACTCCTACGAGGAGGCGATCGAGGTCGCCGACCGCGGCATCAGCGTCGCGAAGCGGCACCTGGCCGCGCAGCCTGACGACCAGGAAGCGCGCGTGCACCTCGCGATGCTGCTGGCGCGCATGAGCCACCTCGACGAGGCGAAGAAGGCGGTGCGCGACGCGCTCACGATGTCGCCGAAGGACGGCTACGTCGGCTTCCACTGCGCGCTCGTCTTCGCCTACCTGGGCGAGATCGAGCAGGCGATCCACGAGCTGACGCGCGCGCGCGACCGCGGCTACTACGTCGCGAGCGAGCTGCGCAACAACACCGACCTCGACGCGTTGCGCGGCCTGCCGGCCTTCGAAGAGCTCGTCCGTTGAACGACTCGCCGCTCCGCGCCCGCCTCCTCGGCGCGCTCGGCGTGCTGGGGTTGTTCGCGCTCTTCGTCGCGACCGGGCTGCGCGGCCTCGACTTCGGCAAGCACTGGGACGAGGACATCCAGCGCCGCGCCGTCATGCGGTCGGCCGAGCGCGGCACGGTCCTGCCCGGCTTCTACAAGTACCCGTCGGTCTCCTACGCGATCTCGTGCGCCGCGGTGCTGCCGGCGGTGCTCGAGCACACCGCGCTGTCCGACCAGGACGTCCCGGGCACGCTCGAGCTGGACGCGCCCGCCGTCGTCCGGCACGTCGAGAGCCGCGCCTACCTGCTGCGCGCCCGGACGCTGTTCCTGCTGGCCTCCGCGCTGTCCGTGCTGTGGATCGCGCTGGCCGCGCGCGCCGCCGGCGCGTCGGTGTGGTCCGCGCTGTTCGCGGCGGGCCTGATGGCGACGTCGTGGGAGCTCGCGTACCACGCGCGCTGGATCGCGCCCGACACGGTGATGGTGCAGTTCACGGCGCTGTGCCTGGCGGCGCTGCTGGCGGCGGGCGGGTCGGCGCGCACCTCGCTGCTGTGCCTGCTCGCGGCGGGCGCGGCGGGGCTGGCGGCGGGCACCAAGTACCCCGGCGGCATCCTGCTGTTCGCGGTCGTGCCCGCGGGCGTCTTCTTCGCGAACCGCGAGGGGCGCAGCCTGCTCGCCGCCGGCCTGGGGACCTTCGCGTGCTTCGCGCTCGCCTACCTCGCCAGCACGCCGGGCACGGTGCTCGAGCCGCTGGTGTTCTGGAACGACGTCGCCTACGAGGCGATGCACTACTCGCGCGGGCACTGGGGCTTCACGGTCGAGCCCGGCCTCGAGCACGCCGCGCGCGCAGCGCGGTACGCCTTGCTCGACCTCATGTCCGACCACGCGGTCTTCGGCGCGACGTGCACGGCCCTCGCCGTGGTCGGCGCCGCGCGCGTGTGGCGCGAGTCGCGGCCCCTGTTCGCCGTGCTGGTGGCGCTGCCGGTCGTGTACTTCGTCTACCTGGCGACCAAGCGCGTGATGTTCGTGCGCAACCTGCTGTTCCTGGCGCCCTTCGCCGCCCTGCTGGCGGCGCGCGGCGCGGGGTGGCTGACGGCGCTGCTGCCGCGCCCGGCCGGCGTCGCCTTCGCCGCGCTGCTGGGCCTGGGCGTCGCCGCGAACGCCTGGACGCTGGTCGCCGCGGGCGAGGAGATCCGGGACCGCGGCCCCGCCGCCCTGGGCGTCGCGCTGGCCGACCACCTGCGCGAGAACCCCGGCGCCCGCTACCACCTGACCGCCGGGGCCCGACGCTGCCTGGTCGAGGCCGGCGAGGCGGTCCCCGCGCACGCGGAGCACGCCGAGGACGCCGCCGAGCGCATCGCCTGCGTCCCCGACGACCTGCGGCGCCACCTGATGTGGCCCGCGAACCGGCCGACCGGGCTGATCGCCGCGCTGGGGCCGCGCTCGGTCAACTACGCCTGGTACACGACCTGGGACGAACCGTGGGTCGCCGTGGTCACGCCGGAGCTGGCCGAACGGGTCCGCACCGTGCGCTGGCACCCGCGGGACGAGTGACGCCGCGGCGGGCGCGGGAGGACTCTCGCGCCGCCGCCGCGCGAAATCCGGGGCCCGGCTTGCACCGCTCCGTGCCGGCTGCGAGTACCCTCTTCGCCCCGATGGACCGCCCGCTCGTCGTCCTCGACACCGAGACCGCCACCCTGCAAGGCGCCCCGCACCTCCTGGAGCTGGGCGCCGTGCGCGTCGTGGACGGTGAGATCGAGGACACCTTCGAGTGCTTCGTGCGGCCGGAGGTCGCGATCGAGCCCGAGGCGACGGAGATCCACGGCATCGACGAGGACGACGTGCGCGACGCCGACGACGCCGCGACGGTGCTGGCGCGCTTCGCCGAGTGGGCGGGCGACGACTGGTTCGCCGCGCACAGCGCCGGCTTCGACACGAAGGTGCTCGGCTACGAGTACGCGCGCGCGCGGCTCGACCCGCCGGACGGCCTGTTCCTCGACTCGCTGTCGCTCTCGAAGAAGCTCATCCCCGAGTCCGCCGACCACAAGCTGCCGACGCTCTGCCAGCACCTCGAGCTGGAAGAGGGCCCGCACCACCGCGCGCTGTCCGACGCCGTCTACTGCTGGAAGGTGATCGAGGAGTGCCTCGAGCGCGCCGGCGGCCTGCGCGAGGCGAAGCTCGCGACCTTCCTGCGCGGCGCGCCGGTGACGATCCGCGCGTCGATGCCGTCGTCACCGCGGCTGCCGCGGCGCTTGCGCGCGCTCGAAGCCGCGCTGGAGGAGGACCGCGAGGTCGTCGCGCTGTACGGCGAGACGGCGTCGCCCTCCTCGATCCCCTTGATGCCCCGTTTCCTGTTCGAACACCGCTCCAAGGCGTACTTGGAAGCCCTCTGCCCCCGGTCGGGAACCTTGCGGACGTACCGCATCGACCGCTTGCACAAGATCCTCTGACGTCATGTCCGCCCCCCGCGAGATCCGTAACGTCGCCATCGTGGCGCACGTCGACCACGGCAAGACCACCCTGGTCGACGCCATGTTCCGCTACGCCGGCACGTTCCGGGAGAACCAGGCCGTGATGGAGCGCGTGATGGACTCCGACGCGCAGGAGCGCGAGCGCGGCATCACGATCCTGGCCAAGAACACCGCCATCGCCTACCAGGGCACGCGCATCAACATCGTCGACACGCCGGGCCACGCCGACTTCGGCGGCCAGGTGGAGCGCACGCTGTCGATGGCCGACGCGGTGCTGCTGCTGGTCGACTCCTTCGAGGGCCCGATGCCGCAGACGCGCTTCGTGCTCCGCAAGGCGTTCGAGCACGGCCTGCGCGCGCTGGTGATGATCAACAAGATCGACCGCCCCGACGCGCGGCCGGACGGCGTGCTGGACGAGATCTTCGACCTGTTCGTCGAGCTCGGCGCGCACGACGAGCAGCTCGAGTTCCCGGTCGTCTACGGATCCGGCCGCGACGGCTACGCGATGCACGAGATCGGCGACGAGTCGGACGACCTGCGCCCGCTCTTCGAGATGCTGATGGAGCACGTGCCCGCGCCGCCGATGGACGCGGACGGGCCGCTGCAGTTCCAGGCGGTCACGCTGGACCAGGACGACTTCATCGGCCGCATCGCGATCGGCCGCGTGCGGCGCGGCACGTTGCGCGCCGGCGGCCGTTACTCCGTGACGCACCCCGATCGCGACCGGTACCCGAGCGCGCCGGTGAAGAACCTGTTCCGCTACGAGGGCCTCGCGCGCGTCCCCGTCGACGAGGTGCACGCGGGCGACATCGCGGTCGTCGCGGGCATCGAGGACCTGTCGATCGGCGACACGCTGTGCCCGATCGAGGAGCCCGATCCGTTGCCGGCGATCACGCTGGACGAGCCGACGATCTCGATGGTGTTCTACGTGAACAACTCGCCCTTCGCCGGCAAGGAGGGCAAGTTCGTCACCAGCCGCCAGATCCTCGACCGCCTGGAGCGCGCGTCGGCGCGCGACGTCGCGTTGACGGTCGAGCGCACCGACGCGTCCGAGGCCTACGAGGTCAAGGGCCGCGGCGTCATGCACCTGGGCGTGCTGATCGAGAACATGCGCCGCGAGGGCTACGAGTTCGCCGTCGGCAAGCCGCACGTCATCATCAAGGACGTCGACGGCACCAAGTGCGAGCCGTACGAGCGCGCGTCCGTCGAGGTGCCCGGCGACTTCGCCGGCAAGGTGATCGAGTACCTCGGCCGCCGCCGCGGCGAGATGGTGCACATGGAGCCGCTCGGCGCGATGAGCAAGGTCGAGTTCAAGATCCCCGCGCGCGGCCTGATCGGCGCGCGGACGGCGCTGCTGACGCTCTCGCAGGGCGAGGCGATCCTGGCGCACGTCTTCGAGTCGTGGGAACCCGACGGCGGCCCCATCCCCCGCCGCAACGGCGGCGTGCTCGTGTCCGACCGGACCGGCGACGTCGTGGCGTACGCGCTCGACGGCCTGCAGGACCGCGGCGAGTTCTTCGTCGCGCCGGGCGTCCCCGTCTACGAGGGCATGATCGTCGGCGCGAACAACAAGGAGGGCGACCTCCCGCTGAACGTCTGCCGCCAGAAGAAGCTGACGAACATGCGCGCCGCCGGTCGCGACGACAACGCGAAGATCGCGCCGCCGCGCGTGTTCTCGCTGGAGGAAGCGCTCGAGTACGTCGAGGACGACGAGCTGCTCGAGGTGACGCCGACCTCGCTGCGCCTGCGCAAGCGCATCCTGAACGCCGACCAGCGCAAGAAGGCCGGCAAGCGCGTCTGATCGCCGCGCCGCGTCCGGTCGGGTCACCCCCGATCGGACGCGGCGCCCGCGCGACCGGGTCAGGCCCTCCGCGACCGGGTCAGGCCTCGCGCGGACCCGGCGCCTTCGCGCGCAGGAGCGGCACGGCCGACGCCAGCGCCAGCGCCGCCGCGACGCCCAGCGAGACGGCGGATCCGCCCGCGTACCAGGCGTCGATCGACGGCGCGACGGGCAGCGCCGCGAACAGCGCGGTCGTGAAGGACAGGAAGACCAGGGTCAACAGTCCGTAGCGCAGCAGCACGACCAGGATCACGGTCACCGCCAGCACCGCGCCGACCGCGCCCAGCGCGTGCTCCGCGTCCACCAGGCTGACGGACACGCCGAGCAGCCAGAGCGCCGCGACGGACACGCGCTCGCTGCGGAACACGGCCTTGAAGATCACGAGGCCCGCCAGGAACTGCAGGCTGACCAGGACGACGCCGTTCGGCAGGTCGGTCAGGACGTACAGCCAGTGCAGCGGGTTCGAACCCGACAGCACCATCGCGTTGCCCGCGACCTTCACGGGGACGCCGGCGACCACGCCGCTCACCGCGTCGAAGAACGGCGCGAGCAGGCCCAGCGCGACGCCGAGCAGGACGTGGCTGAGGACCAGCGGGTCGCGCCGGCGGCCGCGCAGGAAGCGCCCCCACGACACGAGGACGCGCGGCCAGCGCCGCTGCACGGCGGGCTCGAGCGCCATGTAGAACAGCCACACCAGCACCGCGGCGCCCACGCCGATCAGCACGCCGGGGAACGGATACAGCAAGCGCGCTTCGGCGCGCGCGGGGAACCTCGCGACGAGGAACCAGCTGATCGAGACCGTCGAGCCGCAGGTCAGCGCCAGCCGCGCCGCGCCCCAGTGATCGCCGCGACCGGACCGCAGCTGTCGCAGCGCGAGCGGCAGGATCACCGCGAACATCGCCGCGATCACGAACAGGCGCACGACGCCTCCCGACGCCGGTTCTTCCGCGCCGTCGCTCGCCGCGTCCGCCGACGGCGCGGCGGTCAGCACCTCGAACGACAACAGGCGCGGCCCCGCGTGCGCCAGCTCGACGCGGCGCGGCGGTTCGACCGTCGCGTCGACCCAGGCCAGCGCGCTGCCGACGGCGGCGGTCGCGTCGAGCGGCGTCGTCGGCGTGAAGCTCGCGCGGTCCAGCCGCGCGAGGTCGAACGCCAGGTCCACCGTCGCGCCGTCCGGCTGCAGCGGTCCCGCGAGCGCGTGATCGACGGGGACCGCGCTCGTGCGGAACGCGACCAGCCGTCCGTCCGCGCCCAGGATCAGCGTGCGGACGCCCGGCGTGTTCGCGGGCGGGTCCTGCACCTCGACGCGACCGTTGCCGAACAGGACCGCGGCCCAGCCCTGCGGCTCGAGGTGCCCCGTCGACTCGCGCAACCAGAAGCACCGCAAGAGGTCGCGGCCGCCCGGCAACGCGTGGTTCCAGCCCGGCGGGCCCGCGATGTCCTCGAGGCCGCCGTACGCGAAGGCGCGTGACGTCCACCGCTCGCTCGCGCCGTCGAGTCGGTCCAGCATGGCCCGCGCCTCGGCCGCGCGTTCCTCCGGCGCGACGCGCGGCAACGGGCCTTCGCCCTGCATCAGCGGCGACAGCGCGACGATGACCGCCAGCATGACCGCGCACGCCCCGAGCACCACGCGGGCGCCGCGCGCGCCGAGCACGCCGCGCGCCGTCGACGCGGCGATGACGTCCGCGGACGGCAGGTCGCCGAGCGCGAGCACCGCGGTCAACGGGTCGCGCTCCTCCAGGACCTCGAGCAGCTCCGCCGCCGACGCGGGGCGGTCTTCCGGGCGCGGCGCCAGGCAGTGCATGACGACGCGCTCGAGCACCGGGTCCACGTCCTTCACGAGCAACGACGGCGCCGGCGGCAGTTCGCCGCGCTCCGCGTAGCGCGCGACCTCGCGCCCCGAGCGGAACGCCCGCCGGTTCGTGACGGCTTCGTACAACACCAGGCCGAGCGCGAACAGGTCGCTCTGCGCCGACGGCGCGCCGCCGTCCGTCAGCTCCGGCGCCATGTAGGCGCGCGTGCCCGACCGCGACTCCTCGCCCGCCGCCTCCTCGGCCGCCAACGCCAGGCCGAAGTCGGAGAGGCGCGCGGCGCCCTGCGCGTCGAACAGGATGTTCGCCGGCTTGAGGTCGCGGTGCAGCAGGCCCGCCGCGTGGATCGCCGCCAACGCGCTCGTCAGCTCGCGCGCGAGCACGCGCGACGCCGCCGCGTCCAGGCGCCCGCCGTCCCGCAGCCGCTCGGAGAGGTCGCCGCCGGGGACGTACTCCATCGAGAAGAAGAACTCGCCGTCGGCCTCGCCCGCGTCGTGCACGCGACAGACGTTCGGGTGCGCGACGCGACGCGCGGCGCTGACCTCGTTCAACAAGCGATCGACCCAGGCGCGGCTGCGCGCCTTGCCCGGCCCGCCGTGGATGAATTTCAGCGCGACGGTCTCGCCCAGCATGCGGTCGCGCGCGCGCCAGACCTCGCCCATGCCGCCGCGCCCGAGGCACTCCTGCAGCTCGTAGCGATCGGACAGCGCCTGGCCCGCCTGCAAGCGGTCGGCCCAGCCCTGGCGCAGCTCGGCCAGCAAGCGGCTCGGCGCGGACAGCAGCTCGACGTCGTCACCCTGCCCGACCAGGGTCGGCTGCAGGTGGTCCGTCTCGGTCTCGGCGTGGTCGAGCAACGACTCGACCTCTTCGCGCAACGCGCCGTCGTCGCCGCAGAGCCGGACGAGCGCGCCGTCGCGCTCGGCCCCGTGCAGGTCGACGAGCTGGACGAAGACGCGCTTCGCGCGCTGGTGCAGGTCCCTCGCGCGGTCGTCGGTCACGCGTCGAGGCCCCGCTCCAGCTGCCGCTTCAACCACGCCTTCGCCATCGTCCACTCCGCTTCGACGGTGCGCACCGAGACGCCCAGGCAGGACGCGACCTCCGGCACGGTCAGGCCGGAGAAGAACCGCAGTTCCACGATGCGGTGTTGTCGTTCGTCGAGGTGGGCCAAGGCTTCGAGGGCTCGATCGAGGTCGAGCAGGTTCGCGTTCGAGTCGAGGTCGTCCGGTCCGACAGCGCTCAGCGGGACGGCTTCCGCTCCCCCGCCGCGCTTGAGGCTGGCGCGCTTCCGCGCGTAGTCGACGAGGATGCGTCGCATCACCGTCGCGCCGACCGCGAAGAACTGCGCGCGGTTGCGCCAGGCGGCCGCGTCCTCTTGGACCAGCTTCTCCCAGGCCTCGTGGACGACGGCGGTCGGTTGCAGCGTGTGCCCCGCGCGCTCGCCCTCGAACAGGCGGCGCGCGACGCCGAGCAGCCGGTCGTAGACGAGCTCGAGCAGCGCCTCGTCGGCGCCGTCGTCACCCGCTCCCAGTCGTCCGAGGAGCCGCGTCAGTTCGGTCGGGTCGTGAGGAGTCATGCCGAGGGACGCGCATCCTAGCCCGCGCCCCTCGGCATGACCGGTCCGCGGTCCCTAGAAGCCCCACGCGGCGGAGAGCTGGACGCCGGTCTCGTCGCCGGCCATGCCGCGCAGGACCACGTCGATCCCGCGCGTCCGCGGCCGATACGCGAGCTCCAGGTAACCGCCGGCGAGGTCGGCCGAGAGGTCCTCGTCGTCGAAGTCGTCGTCGCCCTCGCCGGGGAACTCCATCGTTCCGCGGAAGCCCCGGTTCGAGACGCCGACGGCGGGGACCCACGCGCCCCAGCGCGCCGCGACGCCGACGTCGAGGTTCAGCTCGATGTAGCCGGAGTCGTTCGTGACGCCCAGCGCTTCCGCGTCCGGCAGGCCGACGACCGCGCCGCCCAGCTGGTACGGGATCGAGAGCTCCACGCCGTTCTCGAAGGTGTGCACGAGCGGGTCGCCCTCGACGCCGATGCCGAAGCCGACGCCGGTCGAGCCCATGAAGTCCTCGCCGAAGACCTCGAGGAAGGCCCGCACCGGCCGGACGCCGACGCTGGCGTGCACGCCGGCGCGCTGTCGCGTCAGGTCTTTCGCCGTGCCCTCCACGAATGCGGGGTCCTTGAACTCGACCTCGCTGACCTTCGTGGCCCGGTAGAAGGCGCCGACCTCGACGGTGACGTCGTCGCCGGGTCGCGCGTCCGGTCCTTCGTCGGGGGCGGTCGCTTCGCGGGGGGTCGTGGTGCTCGCGCAGGAGGCCAGGGCGAGGAGGGAGAGGGTGAGGAGTTGCTTGGTGATGAGTTGCATGATGTCCGCTCGGGAAGAGGGGTTTCGGTGATCGTTTGCGTGCAACGCGCAGCCGACCGCGGACACCCGCAGGCGTTTTCGCGACTTTTCTCCCGGGGCGCGGGCGAGAGGTGTCCGGGCGCCGGGGACGCCCCCCCGCCGCCGGCGTTCGGGCGGCGATCGGACCCCGCCCGGGCGGGGTGACGCGCCGGCGCGGCGGGCGCCCGCGGGCGATCGGGCGCGGCGCCGCGCTTCTCCGCGAACCCCGGTCCGGCATAGACTCCCCCCATGCCGCCGCCCCCCGACGCCTCCGCCCGCGCGTTCGGCGCCGCGCTCGTCGCGCTGCACGAGGAGCTCGACTGGCCGTTGCTCGAGCGCCTGTACTGCTGGGACGAGGGCGACGGGTTCTTCGGCGCGGACGCGCGCGAGGCGCTGATCGAGGCCGGCCTGCTCGTCGCGTCGGGCCTGGCGGAGCAGCTCGCCGCGCTCCCCGCCGCGGGGCCCGCGCGCAGCCTGTACGTCGGCGCCGCCGTCGCGGAGCTGGCGCCGATGCTGTGCGAGGCGCTCGTGCTGGGCCGCGAGGTGCGCGTCGTCAACCTGCCCGGCCCGGAGGCCGACGAGCTCAACCGCGCGCTGGCCGCGGTCGGCGTGCCGCTCGCGATCGAGACGGACCCCGTCGACGCGCCCGTGGATCACCTGTGGGTCGTCAGCGTGTTGACCGACCCCGAGGCCTTCCCCGCGCTGCACGACGCGCTGTACGAGCGGTCGGGCGACGACGCGGTCGGAGGCGGCGACGAGGCGACCGAGCGCGCGCGCGCGGCCGAGCTCGTCACGCGCTGGACCGCCGGCCTGCGCGCCCCGGCGGTCCTCAGCACGACGGACGAGGAGCTGCCGTTCTTCCGGGCCGAGGCGGCCGCGCGCGGGGCGCGCCTGGACGTACCGCGCGCCGCCCGCCTGTCGCCGATCGTCGGCGACGCGATCCGGCACTGCGCGTGGCGCTGACGCGGCGCGCGGGTGCGACACTTCGCCGCTACGCACACCGGCGAGCTGCGCGGCGGCGCGCTTCGCCCTAGAGTGCCGTCATGGACCGATCCGCGAACCAGCCGTCGCGCGCGCCGCTCCACGCGCCGCGCCACCTCGCCGCCCTCGCGACCGTCACCGGCCTGGCCTGGGTCGGCGCGTGCGCGCAGTCCGCGACCGACGAACCGCCCGCGCCCGAACAGGTGCAGCCGCGACCCGTCGAGGCGCCGGCCGTCTCGCTCGCGAGCCTGAGCGAGACCAGCCGCGAGATCCTCGCCGACGAGCCCGCGGTCGCGGCCGAGCTGGTCGAGACGCTGGACGCGTGGTTCGGGGACCTGGGCGAACCGCGCTACCGCTTGCTGCCCGAGTGGCGCGACGAGGGCTACGACCCGAACGCGTCGCCGTTCGCCGGGACGCGCGCGCTGGAGGGCTTCGACGCGGAGGAGCTCGAGGAGTTGCGCGCGGCGAACCGCGCGTACTGGTCCGTGGTCTACGACGCGATCGCGGAGGGCGACGCGCGCCTGCCGGGACCGTGGCCCGGACGCCGCACGCTGAACCGCGCGTGGCGCGACCTGCGCCGCGAGCGCTCGCGACTCGACGACGACGCGTTCCTCGCCGGCGTCGAGCGCCTGTTCGCCGAGGACTACCCGAACACCGCCGACGGCCGGCGCCTCTACGCGCAGAACTGCCAGGAGTGCCACGGCATGTACGGCGCCGGCGACGGGCCGCGCTCGACCGAGATGGTCCCGCAGCCGCGCGACTACCGACACGGCGTGTTCAAGTTCAGCTCCGTGCGCGCGCCCGCGCGGCCGCGGCGCGACGACTTGCGACGCACGCTCGAGCACGGCCTGCCCGGCACGTTGATGGAGTCGTGGTCCGAGTTGCTGGGCGCCGGTGAGCGCGAGGCGCTGATCGACCGCGTGCGCTGGATCGCGATGCGCGGCGAGGTGGAGCGCTGGCTCGTCGCGAGCTGGGTCACCGACGACGACCTGCCGGGCGAGGCGATCGAGGAGGCGTACCGCGAGGTGTGGGACCGCTGGCTGACGGCCGACGAGTCCTTCGTCGCGATGCCCGACCCGATCCCGCCGGCGACGGCGGAGTCGATCGCGCGCGGCGAGGCGCTGTTCCACGACGCCGCCACCGCCAACTGCGCGAGCTGCCACGGCGACCGCGGCCGCGGCGACGGACCGCAAGCGATCGAGGTCGCCCCCGACGGCACGCGCCGCACCCTGATCGTCGACGAGTGGGGCCGCCCCGCCTGGCCGACCGACCTGACCACCGGCGTCTTCCGCGGCGGCACGCGCCCGATCGACGTCTACCGGCGGATCTACTGCGGCATCCCGGGCACGCCGATGCCGGGGCTGGCGGACACGATGGACGAGCAGGCCTTGTGGGACGTCGTGCACTACGTGCGCGACCTGGCGGGGCTGCCTGCGGAGTAGGGCGCGTTGCCGTAGCTCGAGCGGTTGCCGCTCAGCGCGGGCGCAGGCCCATGCCCTGAAGCAGGAACTGCCACAGCTGCCGGCCTCTTCGCCACTCCTGCAAGGCGAACCGTTCAGGCCGCTCGTCCGTCGCGACGATCGCGCCGTTCCGGTCGTACGTCAGCCAGGTTCCGACCATGCGGTCCTGCGCGTACCGACCCTCCGTCCGGGTACCGTCCGCCGGGAACTCGTACCAAGCCGGGCCCTGCTTCCAGCCGCCCATGTAGGTCTCTTCGCCCGTGCAGCGGAGTCCGCTCCAGTAGCGCCAGCGACCGACGCGAGAGTTCCCGCGCATCGTTCCCACCTGCACGCTTCGTCCATGGAGTTCGACCCAGGTTCCGTGCGCGATCCCGTCGCGGTACGCCCCCACGCACCTCAACCGACCACTCGCGTTCCAACCGAACCACCAGCCGTCGAGCACCCCGTCGACCCAGTGGCCGCTGGACTCGGGATCGCCCTCGGCCGTCCAGCGGGTCCAGACTCCCTGTCGTCGACCGAGCGCGTCGAGGGTCCCTGATGCTCGCAGCGCACCGTCGTCACCGGTGATGCGCACCTGCCGGAGCGCCGGCCGCGCGTCATGGCGAGTAGGAACGAACGCGCCGACCTCCACCTGATTCGGTAACGTCACGTCGAACGCGCCCGAGAGCAGCTCGGGGTCGTGCGGATCCCGGTCGCCGTACAGGTAGGCGTCGAGCACCTGCAACTCGTAGGTGAACCGCAGTCGGTCGGAAGAGCCGGGAGCCCACTCCTCGACGCGGAGCGACCCGTGGACGTCGACGTACTGCTCCGCGGGATGGATCGTGCACGCCCAGTACTCGGCCGACGCCCGCGCCGACCAGGCGCCGTCCGCGTCACGCTCCAACTCGAACCGCACCGGGTGGCCGCTGTAGCCGTCGCCGTCCGCGATGTCGATCCGCAGCCGATCCGCGCCGAGGAACGTCGCGAGCGCCGAGACATCGTCCCCGCGCCTCCTCCACACCCCCAACGCCGCCCAGCGTTGCCGGGGGAGCGACCCCGCCTCGACGACCTCCACCGCAACGTCGCCCCAGACCCGGCCCGCTTCCTCGCCGGGATCGGCACCGGCGAACGGGAAGGCGAACAGCAGCGCGGCGAGCAACATGGTCGAGTTGAACGCGAAGTACGCGGCGCGGTTCACCGCTCGTACGACCCCCGCGAGATCCCCAGCTTCGTGATCCGCCCGTCCTTCACCGTCACCCCCACCGGGTCGGCGCTGGTCCAGGCGTAGTAGACGAGCGCGTCGTCGTCGGCCTCCTTGCGGCCCAGGTAGCCGTAGGTCACCTGGCCGGCGGGCCAGTGGATCAGGGCCTTGGTGACGAGGCCGTCGGCCGTGACCTCGAGGCGGCCGCCGCCGGCGTCGGTGAAGGTGCCGACGACCTGTCGCTGCAGGTCGTCGCCCAGCGGGTACGGCGGCGCGACGTAGCGCTCGCCGAAGAGCGCGCGCTCGAACAGGGCCGAGAGCTGGTGGGCCGGCGCCTCGTCGTCGTTGCACAGGACGAAGAGCGCGGCGTCCTCGTCGGGGAACCGCGTGACCTTGCAGGCGAACCCGCGCACGCCGCCGGCGTGGTACTGCGCCAGGCGATCGTTCACCTCCTTCACGTACCAGCCGAGCGCGTAGTCCTCGAGGCCCGGCGCGAAGAGCTCCTTCTTCGACTTCGCGTTCAGCACCTTCTTGCCGTGCAGCGCGCGGTCCCAGCGCCACAGGTCCCACACCGTCGTGACGGCGCCGCCCATGCCGCGGTACTGGTAGCCGTACATGCCGTACGGGTGGTCGAACGCGCCGCGGTCGCCGCGCTCGGAGCGCCCCACCGCCACGACGGCGCCGCGCGGCGCGTCGTCGCCGGTGAACCCGCTGTCCTTCATCTTGGCCGGCTTGAACAGGCGCGACTTGCAGTAGTCGGCGTAGCTGTCGCCCGACTCGCGCTCGATGATGCCGGCCAGCAGGGCGTAGCCCTGGTTCCAGTACTCCCAGTGCGTGCCCGGTTCGTGTTGCGGCCCGCCCTGCAGGAAGATCGGGATCACCGCGCGCAGGTCCTCGCCGCCGCCGGCGGAGTTCGTGCCGGGGATGCCCGAGGTGTGCTGCACCAGCTGGCGCACGGTGATCGCCGCGCACGACTCGGGGACGTCCGGCAGGTACTCGGCGATCGACGCGTCCAGGTCGATCTTCTTGTCCTGCGCCAGCGCGCAGATCGCGGCGCCGGTGAACTGCTTGGTCGCGGACGCGATCTCGAGCCGCGTCTCCGCCGTGTTCGGTACGCCGGCGTCCGCGTCGGCCATCCCCACGCCCATGGCGACGAGCACCTTGCCGTCCTTCGCGGCCAGCATCGCGCCGGAGAAACCGACCGACTCGCTGCGCTCGACCAGCTCCGCCAGCTCACGCGCGGACCTCGACTTCGCGACGTGCCGGTCTCCGCCGTCACCGAGGGTCGGCGGCGCGACGAACAGGGCGAAACAGCACAGGATCTGCAGGGGGACCATCATCTCGAGCGGGGTTGGGGTGCGGAACCACACGGCCCCGGGGCGCCTCGACGCCGCGGGCCGCGTCCGTCCCAACGGACGCACGCCGAGGCGCGACCGTTGATCGTTTTCCTGCCGTTCTCGCCCTACCGCCGCGCGCGGCCGCCGCTACCAGATGCCCTTCAGGTACAGCATCGCGCCCGTGTACCCGATGTCGATCTTGCCCCGGCTCGAGACGCCGGGGATGTTCGAGTCGCCCTCGTGTTCGACGCCGATGCGGAAGGAGTCGACGCCGAAGCCGATCGCCACGTGCTTCCACGCCTGGTACTCGACCGCCGCGGTGATGTCGGACATCGACCCGGTGTAGCCGTCGAACTCGAGGTAGAAGAGGCTGAGGTTGCTGCGCAGGAACCACTCCGGCGTGAGCGCGAAGTCCATGCGCAGGCCGGCGAGCGGCAGCGGCGCGGTGACGTCGAAGTTGTCGCTGTAGGTCGCGAGCCCGACGGCCTCGAGCGACACGTCGATCGGCGCGACGTACATGCCGAAGATCGCCGCGAGGTCGGCGCGGTCGTCCTGGAAGAACGAGTAGCTGTAGTCCGCCTTGATCAGCTGCAGGCCGAAGCCGCTCTTGATGCCCGTGCCCGCCGGCAGGACGGTCGTGTCGTCGACCGTGACGTCGCTCTGCAAGGTCGTCTCGCCGCTGCGCCCCAGGTCCACCCAACCGAGCGACGCGCGGTGGCGGTGGTTCTCGGTGAAGCGCCACGTGCCCTCGAGGCGGAACGAGCTGGTCGAGGTGTCGAGGCCGAACAGGTCCTCGAAGTTCAGCTCGACGCCCGCGCCGGCCGGGCCGAAGCGCGCGCCGCTGTCGAGCGCGACGAGCAGGCCGCCCGCGCTGAGGCTGAACGTCTCCCACGGGGTCTCGGTCGTCGCGGCGTCGTCCGCGGACACGCGGCGCGGCGCGGTGGGCTCCGCGACCTCGGGGATCGAGAGCCGCGCGGTCGGCGCCGACGTGGAAGCACAGGACCCGAGCGCGGCGACGGCCGCGAGCGCGAAGCGCGAGGTGCGTTGCATGCCGGAAGCGTAGCGATCGGCCGCGCCCGTCTCCACGACCGCGGCCCGTCCACAGGGGCATGGTGCCACGCCTCGACAGGACTACGGTGCCAGGCACCTTCCTCCCGAATCGCGTCCCACGCGAGAGAGCCGCCTTTCGGCGGCTCTCTCGCGTGGGACGCGATTCCGGAGGAAGGTGCCTGGCACCGTAGTCCTGTCGAGGCACGGACGCGGGTCAGCCGAGGCCCGCGACCGCCTCCTGCAGTTCCCGACAGATCGTTCCGACCGTCTCGCGACCGGGCGGGAGGTGCCCGAACGAGCGCGGCGCGCCGATGTGGAGGTCCAGCTTCGCCGGCCGCGGGATCGCGGCGCCCTTCGGCCACGCGCGGTGCGCGCCGACCAGACGGCACGGGACGACGGGCACGTCGGTGCCCTCGACCAGCCGCCCGATGCCCGAGCGGAAGCGGCCCAGCTCGCCCGTCGTGCTGCGCGTGCCCTCAGGGAACAGGATCAACACGTTGCCCGGCGTCTCGAGCAGCGCGCGGCACACCGCCAGGCTCTCCTCCCCCTTCGCCTCGCGGTCGAACGGCAGCGCGTTGATCACGATCGAGCTGAAGGCCGCCGTCGGCAGGCTCTGGAAGAAGTAGTCCGCCGCCGCCGCCGGGAACGCGCGGTGCAGGGTGCGCCACGGCAACGCGGCCAGCAGGCACGGCGCGTCGAGGTGGCTCTGGTGGTTGCCGACCATCACGAACGAACCGGCCGTCGGCAGGTGCTCGCGCCCGTGGATGCGGAAGCGGTGGTACACGCCGAGCCACGCGCGGATCGCCGCGGCCGCGCCGGACCGCAGCGCGTACATCCACATCTCGGGTTCGCGCGGGAAGCCCTTCAGGCGCTCGGCCAGCGGCTGCGCCAGGTCGGCGGGCGGCGCGTACGTCCACTCGCCGGCGCCGGCGCGACCCTCGCGCCCGGGCGCGCCGATCCCGGACTCGCAGAGCTCCGCTCCGCCGAGATCGGGCGCGCCCCCGCTCCCGTCGTCGGACCCGTTCCCCCCGCCGGTACCGCTCCCGACCCGGCCCGCGTCCGGTTCGCCCTCGCCCTGGTCCCGCATCAGATCCCGTGCCGCCAGCGCACGAGGTGGAAGAAGAGCGGCGCGACGTAGATCAGGCTGTCCAGCCGGTCCAGCACGCCGCCGTGACCCGGGATCAACGCGCCCATGTCCTTGATGCCGAGGTCCCGCTTGATGAAGGAGATCGACAGGTCGCCCAGCTGCCCGCCGACGCCGACGATCAGTCCGGTCAGCACGAGGTCGACCGCGTCGAAGTGCGGGAACGATCCGCGCAGCAGCCACGGCAGCGCCAGCGAGAACAGCAGCGCGCCGAGCGAGCCCTCGACCGTCTTGTTCGGGCTGATCTCGCTGCGCAGCTTCGTGCGGCCGAAGAGTCGCCCGCAGGTGAAGGCGGCGACGTCGTTCAGCTCGACGGCGAAGATCAGGAACAGGAGGTACCCGGTCGCCTCCGCCGCGTTCGCGAGGAACGCGAGGTGCCCGAACATCCACCCGAAGTAGACGAAGCCGACGATCGCGAGCGCGACCGGTTGCAGCTGTCCCTTCGCCCGGTTGCGCCACACCGGGACCGTCAAGAGCCCCGCGACGACGTACACCGGCATCGCCATGTACAGGCCGTACCAGCCCGGCGCGCCGGTCTCGGGGTCGTCCACCAGCGCGACCGCCGTCAGGCCCGCGACGCCGAGGTAGACCGCGATCGTCGTCGTCCAGTCGCGGTACAGGCCGGTGGCGCGCGCGAACTCGCGGAAGCCGCCGAGCGCCAGCAGCCCGACGCCGACGATCGTCGGCACGCGGCCCAGGTACAGCGCGCCCAGCGCCAGCGGCGCCATGATCAGCCAGCCGATCCACGTGCGGCGCACGCCGGACACGTCGCGGCGGCCGCCGCGGCCGATCCACGCGATGGCGAGGCCGGCCGCGACCAGCAGCCCCGCGGCGGCGATCGCGTAGGCGCGGAACACCTCCGGCTGCGGGGTGACGAGCGCGAGCGTCACGCGCCGCCCTCCAGGCGCGCGCGGATCGCCCGCCAGCGCGCCGCGAGCGTCCACAGGCACCCGGCCGAGATCAGCGCGAGCGCCGCGCCCGTCACGCCCACCTCGAATCCGTCGCCGACCGCGAAGCGCGCGCCGCGCCACCCGTCCGGCGCGAACGCCTGGAACAGGCAGACCACCGTCAGCGTGAACATGCGCTGCGGCTTCGACATGAAGCCGACGAAGACCTGCCCCGCGCCCGCCGCCGCGCCGAGCGCGCGCAGGTAGGCGACGTGCAGCGCCAGCACGGCCGCCAGCCACCCCAGCCACGGCGCGGCGCCGGCGGTGTAGCCCGCTGCGGCCAGCAGCGCCGCGTCGGCCACCCGGTCGGGCAACTCGTTGTAGAGCTCGCCCATCTTGCTCTGCTTGCCCGCGGCCTGCGCGACCATGCCGTCCAGCATGTTGCCCAGCAGCCGCAGCTGGACGCAGGCGGCGCCGGCGAACCACAGCGCGCGCTCCGCCGCGCCCGTCGCCTCGCGCGTCGCGACGATCGCCGCCGCGCCGACGAGCGCGAACGCGGTCCCGACGATCGACACCGTGTTCGGGTGCACGCCGGCCGCCGCCAGGCCGTCCGCCATGCGGACGAAGACGCCGATGCCGCGGCTCTTCAGCGGCCGCCGCTCGGGCGCGCCCCCTCCCGTGCCCTCGCTCATGCGGGCACTCTACTTCGAGCACGTCCCGGAACCCACCTGACTTCGGTCGGCCGCGGCCGCACATCACCGCGCCCGGCACCCTGAGCGTCCCGCCTTCGAGCGCCAGTTCCAAACCTCACCGGGAGGAGCGAGCGTCGCCGCCCTTCCTCGCGCTGCGCTGCGCGCTCGGCCTCCGGCCGAGGATCGGTTCCAGCGCGTGCGCTCAGTCCGCGGCGCCGTCCGATGCGGGCAGCTTGCCGAGGTGCACGACCGAGTCGCCGCCGTGGACGACCGGGTTGTTCGTCTTGCCGATCACGACGCCGGTGAAGGGCGCGCGGATCGCGACGCGCTCGGCGCCGAAGGGGTCGCCGATGGTGCCCACCTTCTCGCCCTCCTTGACCTGGTCGCCCTCGTCGACGAACAGGCGCAGCAGGCCGCCGCGCCGCGCGCGGATCCACGAGCTCTCCTCGACCAGGATCGTCTCGGCGCGCTTCTTCCGCGAGAATCGCGGGACCATGCCCAGCGAGTGCAGCACCCCCAGGATGCCGCGCACGCCGACGTGGATCGCAGGCTCGTTGAAGCGGTGCGCCTCGCCGCCCTCGAACACGATGACCGGCTTGCCGCGCTTCGTCGCGGCGCCGCGCAGCGACCCGGGGCGCGTCGCGGAGTGCACCGTCACCGGCGCGGCGAACGCGCGCGCCAGCTGCAGCGTCTCGGGGTCCTCCATGTCGCCGCGCACCTGCGGGTAGTTGCTGCGGTCCTCGGCGGCCGTGTGCAGGTCGATGCCGTGCGTGCAGCGCTCGACGATCTCGTTCATGAACAAGTGCGCGATCCGCGACGCCAGCGACCCGCGCACCGAGCCGGGGAAGGACCGGTTCAGGTCCCGGCGGTCCGGCAAGTACCGCGACTGCTGGATGAAGCCGAAGACGTTCACGATCGGCACCGCGACGATCGTCCCGCACCGCAGCGGGTCGCGCACCATCTCCAGCACGCGCCGGATGATCTCCACGCCGTTCAGCTCGTCGCCGTGCACCGCGGCGCTGATCCACACGCGCGGACCCGGCTTGGCGCCGTGGACCACGGTGACGGGGATGTGCAGCTGCGTGTGCGTCGGCAGCAGCGCGACCGGCAGGTCGAACCGCAAGCGCTGTCCCGGCGCGATGAAGTATCCGCCGACCTCGAACGGTTCGCCCCGCCTAGCCCTTGATGCGGTCACTCGTCTTGCCGGGCGATGCCTTGGCCTCGATGAACTTGATGATCTTGCCGGCGACGTCGATGCCGGTGGACTTCTCGATGCCCTCCAGGCCCGGCGAGGAGTTCACCTCCATCACGACCGGCCCGTGGTTCGACCGCAGCATGTCCACGCCGCACACGCGTAGGCCCATCGCCTTGGCGGAGCGGACCGCGGTGCTGCGCTCCTCGGGCGTCAGCTTGACCTTCTCGGCGTGGCCGCCGCGGTGCAAGTTGGACCGGAACTCGCCCGGCGCGCCCTGGCGCATCATCGCGGCGACGACGCGGTCCCCGACGACGAACGCGCGCAGGTCGGCGCCGCCCGCCTCCTTGATGAACTCCTGCACCAGGATGTTCGCGTTCACGCCGCGGAAGGCCTCGATCACCGATTCGGCGGCCTTCGCGTTCTCGCACAGCACCACGCCGATGCCCTGCGTGCCCTCGAGGATCTTGACGACCAGCGGCGCGCCGCCGACCAGTTCGATGACGCCCTCCACGTCCTTGGTGGAGTGCGCGAAGCTCGTCACGGGCAGCCCGATGCCGCGCCGCGACAGCAGTTGCAGGCAGCGCAGCTTGTCGCGCGACCGCGAGATCGCCTGCGACTCGTTGAGGGGGTACACGCCCATCATCTCGAACTGCCGCACGACGGCCGTGCCGTAGAAGGTGTTCGACGCGCCGATGCGCGGGATGATCGCGTCGACGTGCAGGTTCTTGCCGCCGTAGACGACCGAGGGCCGGTGCGTCGCGATGTTCATGTAACACCGCAGGTAGTCGACCACGAACGCCTCGTGCCCCGCCTCCTCGGCGGCCTGCTTGAGTCTCGACGTGGAGTAGAGGCTCCCCTTGCGGGAGAGGATCGCGATTCTCACCGTTTCGTTCCCTTCGGCCCCGAGAGCCGCTTCTTGCCTTTGATCCGCTTGCCGTTGCGGTAGGACCGCCCCGGGTCGACCACGAACCGGCCGCGCGTCGCCTGCCTGCCGAGCAGCATGCGGAAGCCCATCGCGTCGCGACGCGTGAGCGTCAACTCGACCGTCCAGCGCTGCCCCATCAGCTCGAGCTCGGTCAGGATGACCGGCCGGAGCTCGGCGTGGCCGCTGGACGGCTTGACCTTGCGGCGGTCGACGAGACGCGCCTCGCAGTGGATCGTCTCCTTCGTCGACCGCTGTTCGGGGTGTACCACGAAGCGCACCATGTCGCGCCCCCCCCGGCGGAACTCCTCCACGTCGTAGGCGTGCAGGCTGGAGGTCCGCGCGCCGGTGTCGACCTTGCACTTGATCGACTGGATGCCGAAGGACGGCAGCGCGACCCACTCGCGCCAGCCGATCGTCTCCAGCTCGTCGGGTTGCGGGCGCGCGCTCACCGGCAGCGGCGCGGCAGCCCGAAGGAGGCTCGCGTGTCTTCCAGCTTCCCGGCGAGCTCGATGACCGTCGTCTCCGCGGCCTCCGCGTCGGCGACGTCCGGCACGGCCTGCGCCAGGCGCGGGTAGAACATCTTCGCCGTGGAGAGGTCGCGACGGTCGTAGGCGGCGAGCGCCTCGATCCACATCCCGGCCTGGCGGAACGGCTCGCTGGAGGCGTCGGCCGAGCGCCGCGCCGCGAGCACCGCGCCCTGGTGGTCGCAGTTCACCAGCAGGCGGATCGCCTCGGTGTTGTCCGGACCGATCTCGGCGGTCAGCCGGCGCTCGAGCTCCAGCTGGTGGTTGCGTTGCGAGAGCTCCGCGTTCTCGGCGGCCAGGCGCGCGTTCTTCGCCGCCTCGGCGTCCTGCGCGGCCTTCGCGTTCTCGCGCTGGTTCTCGCGCACCGCGCCGTCGACGCCGCCGACGGTCGCGCCCACCACCGCGCCGCGCGCCGCGTCGCCCAGGACGTCGTCGCGCCCCCAGACCACGCTGGAGACGGCAGTGCCGAAGGCGCCGTAGATCGCGCCGTGCGTGGCGCCTTGTCGCGCGCCTTCGCTCTGGCAGGAACCGACGAAGGGAGCGACGCAGACGACGGCCAGGAGGAGTCTTCGCATGGGGAGGGTGGTTCGGGGGACGGGCGCGATTCTAACGGCGGGGCGGCGCCGCGCGCGAACCTTCACGCCCGCCGGAGCGCGCCGGCGGCCGGCGGAACGAAGGGGGGCGCCCGCCGCGCGAGCGCCCCGCAGTCTCCCGCGCCCCGCTCCGCGAGGCGGCGGCGCCGGCGCCCCGGCGTCACATCCAGTCGACGGACAGCCCGCTCGAGAAGTTCGAGCCCGACCCGCACGGCGACGCGCCGGGGTCGCGGAACCACCACTGGTAGTAGCGCGTCTGCCCGGGGAACAGGTTGCCGCGCGTCGCCAGCGAGGCGGTCGTCGTCGCGCCGCCGTCGGGGCCGACCGCCACGAACTCGATCCGCCGGGTCCACGAGCCCATGCACAGCACGCCGTCCTTGAACGGCAGCGCGATCGCGGCGGCGCCCTGGACCAGCACGGCCGTCTGGTTCGGGACCGCGCGGCACAGGGAGAAGACGGCGTCGTCGACCACCACCTGGTCCGAGCCGTGCGCGCGGATGCGCGCCCCTTCGCCGCCGGAGTGCTCGCAGCCGGACTGTGCGACGCCGGACTCGTTGCCGCAGGGACAGGCGGCGGCCGATCCGTCGCCGAAGCACATCGACCAGCCCAGGTCGTCGAAGCTCGGCGGGCACGCGGGCTCGATCGCGATCGTGACGGTGGCCGTGTTCGAGTCGAAGCCGCCGTCGTTCGCGCGGTACGTGAAGCTGTCGACGAGCGCGCTGCCGCCGTCGTGCTGGTAGGTGAACGAGCCGTCCGGGTCCAGCGTCAGCGCGCCGGCCGTGGGCGGCGAGACGAGCGCCGCCGTCAGCGGGTCGCCGTCGACGTCCGCGTCGTTGTCCAGCACGCCTGGCCGGTCGAGTTCGACGCGGAACACGTTGTGGAACGCGAGCGTGCCGGTCACGTAGACCGTGCCGTCGCCCGCCAGAGCGATGCAGTCGTCGGCGGGCCCTTCGAACCCGTGGGCGCCGTCGCCCGCGCCCGTCAGGACCTCGACGATCGCGCCGTCCGGCCGGATGCAGAACACGTTGTCGCTCTCGAAGCAGCAGACGTAGACGTTCTCCGCCGCGTCGACCTCGATCCCCGTCGGGTTGTCCAGGCCGTCGGCCGCGCTCGCGATCATCGTGATCGCGCCGCCCGGCGCCACGCGGAAGACGTTGTCGCTGCCGTTGCCGGTCACGTAGACGTTGCCCGAGCGCGCCACCGCGACGTCCGCGCACTTCGCGAACGCGTTCACGCCGTCGCCGGCCGCCGTGATGATCGCGGTGACCGCGCCGCCCGGCGCCACGCGGAACGCGTTGTCGCCGTCGTTGCCCGCGACGTAGACGTTCCCGTCCGCGTCGACGTCGACGCCGAAGGGCGCGTCCAGGGTCTGACCCAGCCCGTCGCCCGTCGCGTCCATGACCTCCGTCACCGTGCCGTCCGGCGCGATGCGCACGACGTTGTCGGAGTCGAAGCCGGTGACGTACACGTTGTCGCGCCCGTCGATCGCGACGTCGAAGGGCGCGAGCAGGCCGTCCGCCGCGTCCGCCATCATCGTCACGACGCCGTCGGGCGCGACGCGGAAGACGTTGTCGCTGCGGTGCCCGGCGACCCACAGGTTGCCCTTGCAGTCGAGCTCGGTGCCGACCGGGCAGTTGAACGCGTGCACGCCGTCGCCGGTGCCGTCCAGCACCTCGGTGATCGCGCCGCCCGCGTCGATGCGGAACACGCTGGAGTTCGCCGGCGAGTTGCCGCAGCCGCCGACGTAGAGGTTGCCCGCCTCGTCGACGTCGATGCCGTCGGGGTTCACCAGCGCGCTGACGCCGTCGCCGGAACCGTCGATCAGCTGCGTGATCCCGGCGGTCGGCGGCGGCCCGCCGGGCGGCACCTTGAACGCGTTCGCGCTGGTGAACGCGCTCGCGTACAGGTTGCCCGCCGCGTCCACGGCCAGGTTGAACGCGTCCGGCGTGTCGTACGGATTCCCCATCCCGTCGCCGGAGGAATCCAGCACGATCGACACGTCGAGCGCCGCGGTCACCGCGAACACGTTCGACGACAGCGTGCCCGCGACGAACAGCGTGCCGCTGCCGTCGTCGAACGCGACGCCCTGCGGCAGGTCGAGGGACCCCGCTCCACCGCCGGCGGCGTCCAGGATCTCGGTGACCGCGCCGCCCGAGTCGACGCGGAAGACGTTGTCGGACTGACCGCCCGTCACGTACACCGTGCCGTCCGCGGCCGCGGTGATGCCGCAGTGCACGAAGTTGCCGCAGTCCAGCGTGTTGCCCAGCCCGTCGCCCGCGGCGTCCAGGATCTCGGTGATCGTGCCGCCCGGCGTGATCTTGAACACGTTGTCGGACTTGCGGCCCGCGACGTAGACGTTGTCCGCCGCGTCCACCGCGACGCCGAAGGGTTCCTGCAGCGGGCTGACGCCGTCGCCGGTGAAGTCGATGATCTCGGTGATCACGCCGCCGGGCGTGACGCGGAAGACGTTCCAGCTGTCCTTGCCCGAGACGTACAGGTTGCCGGCGGAGTCCGTCGCGACGCCGAAGGGCGACAGCAGCGGGACGGCGCCGTCGCCGGTCGCGTCGATGACCTGCGTGATCGTCCCGCCGGGCTCGACGCGGAAGACGTTGTCCGTGCCGCTGCCCGCGGCGAACAGGTTGCCCGCGGCGTCCGTCGCGACGCCGAAGGGCGCGGCGAAGCCGGCCACGCCGTCGCCCGTCGCGTCGAGCACCTGCGTCACCACGCCGCCCGGCGTCACGCGGAACACGTTGTCGGTGTTCAGTCCCGCGACGAAGACGTTGCCCGCGACGTCGACGGCGATCCCCTCGACGCCGGTCAACGCGTGCACGCCGTCGCCGGTCGCGTCGATCAACTCCTCGATCACGGCGGCGGCCGGCGGCGCGACGGCGACCAGCTCGCCGCCGGTCGCGACGGAGTAGACGTCGTCGACGGCGACCGGCGGGGTCTGCGCGCGCGCGAGGGAGGTGGTGGACAGGAACACGGCGCAGGCGGCGCCGAGGGTCGCGGCGCTCGACGGTGCGAGCGCCCTCGTGGTGCGGATCATGGTGCCCCTCCCGGTGGGACGTGGTCTGGATGGACTCGACCGTAGAGCGGACCGCCGGGTCCCGATAGGAAGCCGCAACGTTCCGTGAGCCCCGTTCGGAGCGACCGTTCCGTCCCGGGACGCGGCGCCCGGCGCGGTGGGGCCGGCGCGCGAGGCGCGGGGCGGCGCTCGTGGAGCGCCGCCCCCGGGCGACTCGCGGCAGTCCGGGGGTCGAAGGACCGTCCGGCATCCCCCACGCTCACGGGGCCCGCGACCGCGGTCGCGACGCCGCCGAGCGCCGCCGAGGGGACGCCGCCCCCACGAACGCCGATTCCCCGCCGCAGAGCCAACCTTCCTGCGCCCCGCGACGAATAGACTCGTCGCCCGCGCGCCATGCCCCGTTCCCAGCGGCCCAGTTCCCAGCGGCGCAGTTCCTAGCGGCGCGGTCCCCCACGGCCCAATTCCCAGCGGCCCAGTACACAACGGCCCCGTGCGCGGCGGCCCTCTCCGCCCTAGCGCCGTCCCGCGGCGCGCCCCGCCTCCCCGGCTCCGAACCGAGACCCTCGACCCCCATGCAGACCCTCCGCACCGCGCGGTGGATCGGCGTCCTCCTCGCCGTCCTCGCGATCGTCTCCGTCCGTCCCGCCTCCGCCCAGGCGCCCAAGGTGGGCGACTACTACGAGGACGCGATCGACATCGGCTTCAAGATCAAGATGCCCGACGACTGGGAGTTCACGCCTCCCCAGCCGGGTGAGGACCAGCTGATCGGCAAGTACTCGCCGACGACGAACAAGTACATCCTGCTGGCGCCGAACGTGCCGCTGTGGCTCGAGGCGAACCTGGTCAAGTTCGACCGCCGCAGCGAGGAGTCCGGCGGCGGACAGGACGGCGCCGCGCGCCCGAAGGACCAGCGCCTGGACAAGTGGATCGAGCGCAACCTGCGCGGCTCGAAGTTCCGCGTCGACCAGGAGAAGGACCGCAAGATCAACAAGGTCGACGCGACGGAGTACCTCTACGTCGGCGAGACCGGCGGCGAGGAGTTCCACGTCTACGCGGTGCTGTACCGCGTGCGCCCCGACGTCGACGTCGCGGTCGTCTTCAACGGACCGGCCGACCGCAAGAAGTGGCGCAAGTACGACACGGCCTTCTCGAAGATGGCCAAGTCGTTCAAGGCGCTCGAGGTCGAGAAGATCGAGTACTCCGGCGCGCGCGACGGCGACTCGTCGTTCCGCACGATCAAGCGCCGCCAGCTGGAGGAGGAGTGCGCGAAGACGCCCGGCTGGGAGCTGTACGAGACGGACAACTACTTCGTCATCACGGACAACGACGACCGGCAGTTCATCCGCGAGCTGATGGAGCGGCTGGAGGCGATCCGCCAGGTCTACGAGGAGCTCTACCCGTGGGAGGCCGCCGACCGCCTGCGCGCGATCGCGGCGGAGAACCGCAAGAAGCGCGAAGCCGAAGAGGACCTCGGCGACCTCTCGCCGGAGGAGCGCGCCAAGCGACAGCTCGAGAAGGAGTTGCGCAAGCAGGCGCGCAGCACGACGACGAACGCGTCACCCCGCGACCTGTCGAAGTGCTCCGTCGTGCGCATCTTCAAGAACAAGAACCAGTACCACGAGTACGGCGGCCCGCCCGGGTCGGCCGGCTACTGGGCGGCCTTCCACGAAGAACTCGTGATCTACGACGACAAGCAGGGCGGCGGTCGCGACGACACCTGGTCGGTGCTGAACCACGAGGCCTTCCACCAGTACATCTTCTACCTGTACGGCAGCATCGCGCCGCACTCCTGGTACAACGAAGGCACCGGCGACTACTTCAGCGGCTACGAGTACGAGCACAAGCGCTTCAAGCTGAAGCCGTTCGCGTGGCGCGTCCAGACGATCAAGCAGGCGATCAAGGACGACGAGCCCGGCGGCAAGCGCGCGATCGTCCCCCTGAAGGAGCTCGTCCGCTACTCGCAGGCCGAGTACTACGGCCGGAACGGCTACGGCATCGGCGGCGGGCACAACTACGCCCAGGGCTGGTCGTTCATCTACTTCCTGCGCACGGCGAAGGGCGAGACCAGCTGCTGGAACGACGACTGGGACGGCATCCTCGACACCTACTTCGAGACGCTCGCGTCGACCGAGGACCTGGACGAGGCCGTCGACGTCGCGTTCGCCGGCGTGGACTGGGACGCGATGGAGGAGTGCTGGAAGCAGTACATCCTCAAGGGCATCTGACCCGCCCGGCCGGCGCCCGCGCCGCGCGACGAGAGGAGCCCCGACCGCCGCGAGGCGACCGGGGCTCCTTCGTGTTCCGGCGGTCCGCCGCGCTCAGAAGCTCCAGCCCAGTCCGACCTGCATGCGGTAGTCGTCGTTCTTCGGGACGACGCCGTCCGCGTCCGCGACCGGCTTGCCGACGCGGTCCCAGATCACGGTGACGTCCAGGTCTAGCTCGCCGACCAGGTCCACGGACACGGTCGCCTTCGCGTGCTGGTTCGTGCCGACGTCGCTGTTCAGCGCGGCCTGCACGCGGTACTCGGCGTACAGCTCGACCTTCTCGGTCAGGTCCATGTCGACGCTGGTGCCGGCGATCAGCGCGGCGGACTCCTGCGTCTCCGGCTCGCCGGGCTCGACCGAGTCGTAGCGCAGGTACTGGTAGCCGACGCCGCCGTCGACGTCCCACTCGACGCCGCCGCTGTCGATGATCTGGTAACCGACACCCGCGCCGGGCGTCACCCGCCAGTCGATGTTCTGGAAGCGGTCGTTGAAGGCGTCGAAGAACAGCGGCGAGACATAGAAACGCCGCGTCAGGAAGCGGTCCCAGCGCCCGTCGAAGCGGTGCGCGTTCGACGTCTCCTGGCTCTCGACCCGCGTCAGCACGCCGTTGTAGCCGAGCTCGACGCGCGAACCGGGCGTCCGACGCCGCACGCGGACGTCGGCGGAGTGGTCGGCCTGGTTCGTGTTGCCCTTGCGGATCGACATGCCCAGCGAAACCTCGCCGGACCACCAGTTCGACTCGGTCGGCCGACCCGGGATGATCGCGAGCAGCTCCTCGCGGGTGTAGTGCTCGACGCGGTCGCCGACGCGCACCGCGACGTCGTCGCCGTGCACCATCACGGTGCCCGTCACGACGCGCTGCTCGGTCAGGCCCAGCGTCATGATGCGCGGCGCGCGCAGCTCCGCCACGTCGCCCCAGTCGAGCTTCAGGTTGTCGAGCTCCTCGCTCTCGAACTCCAGCACGTCGTTGCGCAGCACGCCCGCCTCGCCGCGCAGCCACTCGCCGGAGTTCATGCGCACCCAGTCGTCCGCGTCCTCGTCGGGCATCGGCGGTTGCCAGGCGGGCTGCGTGGAGTCCGCGGCCCCTCCGGGTGAGGACCCCGCGGGCGGTGGTACGGCGGGCGGGACGGTGTCCTGCGCGGGGGCGGACAGCGCTTCGACGGCGGCGTGGGTCGGATCCGGTGTGGTGCGGCAGGCCGCCGCGGCGCACGCGCACAGGGCGGCGGTCGCGAGTCTCATGGCGAGGAGCGGGAGGGCTGGGAACGGTGGCGAGATCGCAGCCTACCGCGCGCGCCGCGCGACTCAACGCGGGGCGCGGCGATATGGCGACGCGGCGTCGCTCCATGAGTTCACCGCGAGCCGGCGCGCGCCGCCGCGTCCGGTCAGCGCCCGTACCCCACCGGACGCTGCAGCAGCACGATCCGCCCGCCGTAGCCGCTGCACACGAGCTCGTCCGTCGCGTTGCGACCGTCGAACTCCCCCGCCGCCAGCCAGTGTCCGCGCTCGCGGTCGCGGAAGATCGTCTCGGTCGTCCACGCGCCGTCGCGCCCGGTCAGGAGCTGCACCTCGGCGCTGTAGCCGAACACGGCGACGGTCTCCGTCTCCGGGTCGTCGTCGAAGGCGCCCGCCGCGATGCCGCGCGGCCCTTGCGGTCCGTCGAAGATCGTCTCGGTCGTCCACGCGCCGTCGGGCGCGCTCTCGTGCCGCAACACGCGGCCGTCGTCCAGCGTGCTGTACAGCACCGTCGCGCCGCCGCCGGGCCGCAGGTCGACGCGCCCGAAGCCCATCGGCGCGGCGTGGATCGTGTCCCAGCTCGCGCCGTCCGCGTCGATCGTCAGCACCTGCAGCAGGCCCGCGCGGTTCGCCGCGACGACGCGCTGCGGTTCACCGACCGCGCGCGGCAGCGCGACCGCGTCGCGCACGCGGCCGGGCAGCCGCTCGAGCAGCTCCAGGTCGAACCGCCCGTCGTCCCCCGTCGCGGCCAGGCGGTACATCCGGCCGGGGCTGGTGAACACGAGTACCTCCGCGCCCGGGCTGCGCCGGTCGACGTCGCCCGCGATCATCGCGTGCACCTCGCAGCCGGGGATCTGCCCGACCAGGCGACAGTCCAGGTCGCCCGACTCGAAGGTCGTCAGCTGATAGACGTTGCCGCGCGCGCCGGCCACGTACAGCTCGGCGCCCTCCACGCGCGGATCGACGTCACCGTGCGCGACCGCGCCGAGCCAATCCAGGTCGCCGCCGCGCACGCGGTGCGTCCACTTTCCGCTGTACGAGATCATCACGTGACAGCGGCCCAGGTCGTCGAGCCCCACCAGCTGGTCCATCGCGTACTGCGGGAAGACCGGCTCGGGTTCGACGGTCCACACGCCGACGTCGCCGACGTCGAGCACCAGGCGCGCCTCCCAGCCGGCCTCGGCCCCGCTGATCGGCACCTCGCCGCGCGTGGGGTCGAGCGCGCGCGTGCTCGACGCGTCGGGTCGCGACACGCACGCGCTCGCGAGGAACGGGACGGCGACGAGCGCGGCGCGGAGCGGCGCGGCGATGCGGGGGACGCGAGGCGAAGCGGCGTGGCGGAGCATGGGGATCGTACGGTGGACGTTCGCGGCGGACGGGCGGGAGAGCGCGCAGCCTAGAGCGCGCCGCCGGGCGGGACACGCGGCGGCCGATCGGAGCGCGGCGGCCCGACGAGATCGGGTGCCGAAGCCCGACCGTCGCGCCGCGGCGCGGCCGCGCGACCGGGCCCGAACGGCGCGCAACCGCTTGCGCACGCAGGACTTCCGTCCGCGTCTCGGGCCGGCGGCACAGCCGTTGCGAACCCTCCGCCGTCTTCGCCCCGCGAAGCCACCCACCCGCACGAACCCACGACACGAACCGACGCCATGAAGTTCCGCTACGCGATGCCGCTGTTCCTGATCCTGACCACCGCCTGCTCCGAGTCCGCGCACGAGGTCCGCGCCGAGGCCGACGACTTCCTGTCGGAGCTGCGCGACTACACCGCCGAGCAGAGCGACGAGTTCCGCGACGCCGTCGACGATCAGCTCGACGACATGAGCGAGACGATCGACGAGTGGCGCGACGAGGCCGGTGACGCGGCCGAGTCCGCGGGCGACGAGGCCGCCGAGGCGCGCGAGGCGCTGGGCGAGCGCGTCGACGACCTGCGCGACCGCCTCGACGAGCTGGGCGACGACGCCGCCGACGGCTGGGACGAGATGCGCGACGACGTCGTGGACGAGCTCGAGGAGCTCGAGGACGAGATCGAGGAGCGCACCGACTCCTGATCCGCGCCGCGGATCCTGACCCGCGGCGCAGCGCCGCCGGATGGCTGACGGATTGCACGACTGCCACCGCTGCGCGACGACACCGCTGCACGACGACACCGCCGCACGCCGGACGCGGCCGGCCCGCGACCCGCGACCACACCTTCACACCGCAACACCCGACCGGAGAACCGCCATGTTGAGTTGGACCGTCACGATGCTCGTCCTCGCCCTGATCGCCGGATTGCTCGGACTGACGGGCGTGTCCGCCCTGGCCATGGACATCGCAGGCATCCTCTTCGTCCTGTTCCTGATCCTGCTCGTCATCAGCCTGATCACGGGCAAGCGAACCGGCGCCGCGACCTGATCCCGCCGACGACCCCGGCCCCGCCCCCACTCCTCCCGCACCACCGCACCACACGCGGAGCGGGGCACCACCACCCCATCCCCGCCGCGGCCGGTCGCCTCCCTCCGCGACCGGCCGCACCTCTATCCGCCGCGAACCGCCCCGAAGGACGCCCGTGACCGCCGCCCCCACCACCGCCGAGACGATGGAGATGAACTGGAACAAGGCCCTGGAGATCCTCCAGGAGAAGCTGAACGGCTGGCTCGAGACCTTCGTCTCGAACGTGCCGAACCTCGCCATCGCGCTGGCGATCGTCGTGTTCTTCGGCGTCGTCTCCGGCCCCGCGGCCAAGCTGTTCGGCCGCTTCTCGAAGCGCGTCGGCGCGACGTCCGCGATCGCCGCGTTGACGTCGTCCATGGCGCGCGTCGCCGTCGTGCTGCTGGGCGCGGTCGTCGCGCTCGGCGTGATGGGCCTCGACAAGACGATCTTCTCGATGCTGGCCGGCGCCGGCATCGTCGGTATCGCGGTCGGCTTCGCGTTCCAGGACCTGGCGGCGAACCTGATCGCCGGCGTCGCGATGGGCATCCGCAAGCCGTTCCACGTCGACGACCAGGTCGAGACCAACGGGTACTTCGGCGTCGTCCACCGCCTGAACCTGCGCAACACGCTGGTGCGGACCTTCGACGGCCGCACGGTCGTGATCCCGAACAAGGAGGTCTTCGAGAACCCGCTCATCAACTACTCGATGAGCGCGAAGCGCCGCGTCGACGTCGAGGTCGGCGTCGCGTACGAGACCGAGCTGCGCCGGGCGGTCGAGGTCGCCGGCGACGCCGTGCGCGCGCTGGACTTCGCGCTGCAGGACGAACCGGTCGAGGTCTTCGCCGAGGAGTTCGGCGGCAGCTCGATCGACCTGGTCGTGCGCTTCTGGATCGACGTCCCCGGCGACGTCATCCATCCCGAGGCGAAACACCACGCGATCGTCGCGATCCACGAGGCCTTCCGGGAGCACGAGATCGAGATCCCCTTCCCGATCCGCACGCTGGACCTGGGCCGCGCGCGCTCGGTGGTCATGGAGGCCGCCGGATCGCGCGAGGACCGCAACGGCGCGGCGGCGCGCGAGGCGGAGCCCGCGGACGCCTGATCCCGGCGGTTTCCTGAATCCTCCGGCGCGCGCGGCTCCGTTCCACGGTCGACGCACCGAGAATGGGACCCGCCTTGACCGACGCCGACTCCTACGCCCCGGACCCCGCCGCCGACCTCCTCGCCCACGCCGACTTCCTGCGCGCGCTCGCGCGGCGGCTGGTGCGCGAGGAGGCCGAGGCGGACGACGTGGCGCAGGACGTCTGGCTGCGATCGTTGCGCCGGCCGCCGCGCGACGCGGACGAACCGCGCGGGTGGCTCGCGAAGGTCGCCCGCAACGTCGTGCGCGACCGCGCGCGGTCGTCGTCGGCCCGCAAGCGGCGCGAAGAGCGCGTCGCGCGCGAGGCGTCCGCGAGCACCGGCGAGGACGTCGACCACCGCCTGGAGGTCGCGGATCGCCTGGCCCGCGCGCTCGCGGCACTCCCTCCCGAACAACGGCGCGTCCTGTACTTGCGTTACTACGAGGACCGCACGCCGGAGGAGATCGCGCGGCTGGAAGGCTGCCCCACGGCGACGGTCAAGACGCGCTTGCGTCGGGGGCTCGCGCGCTTGCGCGAGGACCTGCGCGGGCGCCCGAGCGAGCTCGGCCCGTGGCCCGCGATGTTGCTGCCGCTGTGCGCGGTCGGCGGCGCGGAGCGCGCGGGCGCCGGACTCGCGCTGGGAGCGTTGACGATGAAGAAGGCCCTGGCCGCCGCCGTGGTGCTCTGTTGCGCGCTGGGCGCGTACGTCGTGTCGGATCGCGGAGCGCCGGACCCGCCGCCCGCCGCGCCGCCGGGAGACGTCGCCGCGGCGCCGCGCGCGCGCGCCGACCATCCGCTGCCCGCGGACTCGCTGCCGCCCGTCGCGACGGGCGCCCCCGGCGCGGACGCCGTGTCGTCGCGCGTCGCCGCCGCGGGGCCGTCGTCGACGGTCAGCGGGCGCGTGACCTACGCGTCGACCGGACAGGGCGTGCCCTACTACACCTTCTCGGTGGAAGGCGGCGGCGCGTGCGAGGAAGTCGTCACCGACGCGGACGGGCGGTACGAGACGGCGGCGTCGTTCCCGCTCGCCCTGGAGGTGCGTTATCGACACGAGCCGGACACGCGGAGCGACCCGGACGACCCCGACGAGCTCGGCGGGCCGCGCCGGGTGACGGGCAGCATCTCCGGCGTCGGGGTCGTGCAAGCCCCCGCGACGCCGACCGCGCCGATCACCTTCGAAGGCGAGGGGACGGAAGCGCCGCACGACGGCGTGGAGTGGGGCCACATCGTCGTCACGCCGGATCCGTCCCACGCGCGGCTGGACGTCGCGCGCGCGGACGCCGCCGCGGCGGTCGACTTCGCCGTCGAGCTCGGCCCGACCTTCTTCCTCGACCTCGACCCGCCGGCGGGCACGCAGGTCGAGGACTTCGTCGCGCACTACGCCGAGGCGGACGACGCGCTCGCGACCGAGTGGCGGCGCTCCGCCGACGTGCGCGCCGCGCCGCGCCCGTGGGTGCGCTTCCCGAACGAGTCGATCGTCGGGTCGGAGCGCCCCGCGTGGAGCCTGGGGCTGGAGGCGCCCGAAGGTCGCTGGTGCGGTTCGATCGACGCGCCGTTCACGCGCGGCGTCTGCCCGCACCCGATCCGCGTCCCGCTGCGCCCCTTCGCCGTCGTGGACGGCCGCGTGGTCGACGACGCCGGAGAACCGATCCCGCACGTGCTGGTCGGCTTGCAGGTCGAGGGCGAGCGCCGCGCGCGCTCGGCCCGCACGAACCTCTACGGGCGCTTCACCTTCACGCGCCTGGAAGCCGGGCGCCACGTCATGTACGTGAAGCACAAGGACTACTTCCCCTTCGACGAGGTCGTCCACGCGCGATACGACCAGGACGTCGAAGCCGTGCTGCGGCTGCAGCGCCGGCCGCCCGGCGGCGACGTGCGCGGCCGCATCACCAGCGCGACGGGCGCGTACCAGGGTCGCGTCGTGATGTTCCTGGAGGGCACCGGCGACCAGGACGCGTGGCGGCGCGCGGACCCGGAGTGGGTGCTGGAGGACGGTCGCTGGGTCGCGGACTACGCGTTCGAGCAACTCGGCAGCGGGTCGTACCGGCTGCGGTGCTGCACGCTGGACACGGCGGAGGTGTCCGAGGGCGAGCGCATCGTCTCGCCGCCCGACGACGCCGTGCACTTCGTGATCGGAGACGACGCGCCGCGGCGCGCGCTGCGCATCGCGGCGGTGGACGCGGCGACGGGCGAGGCGATCGACGACTACCGCGTCTACTTCCACCCGCGCGGCGGCGTCGAGATGCTCGACGCGCCGGGCGAGGACGGCGCGTGGTCGCGCGAGGTCTTCGACGACGCGCGCTTCGACTGGCGCGTACACGCCGCCGGATACCGCGCCGCCGCCGGCACCCAAGTCGACTTCGCGGGCGACGCGACGCTGGTCGTGCGCCTGGAGCGCGGCTTCTCGGCGATCGTCAACCTGCTGTCGATCGAGTCGATGAGCGGCCTCGAGGGCGTCGAGGTCTTCGCGGACGGCGAGTCCGTCGGCTGGACCGCCTCGACCGGCTTCCTGCACCTCGACCTGCCCGAACGCCCGGACCGCGTGCACGTGGACGCCCGCCTGTGGACCGTCTTCGGCGACAGCACCTTCGTGTCCGACCTGGGTCCGGACGGCGAGCTCGGGGGGTGGGACGAGGGGACGGTCTTCCTGTCGGCGTACCTGCGCCCGGTGCGCTAGGGCCCCCGCCCCCGCCCCCGCCCGCCCCCGCCCGCGCCCGAGCGGGGCGGGCCGGGGCGCCGCCCATCCCGGCCCGGGCCCGGGCGGCGCCCACTTGCGGCATTTCGCTATTTTGCTAATCTGCGACTCATGACCGGAGCCGCACGCGTCTTCAAGGCCCTCGCCGACCCCACCCGGCGCGAGATCCTCCAGATCCTCCGCGGGGGCGAGCGCGCCGCCGGCGAGATCGCCGAGCAGTTCGACATCGCCGCGCCCTCGATCTCGCGACACCTGTCGATCCTCGCCGGCGCGGGGCTGATCGAGTCGCGGCGTGACGCGAACCGCATCCTCTACTCGCTGTGCGCGGCCCCGCTGGTCGAGACCCTGAACGAGTTCTTGAGCGACGTCTGCCCTACGCAGATCCGTCGCAGGAAGCGCGCGAGGAAGAAGCGATGAAGTACGCGATCACGGGAGGCACGGGGTTCGTCGGGCGCGCGCTGGCGCGCGAGTTGATCGCCGGCGGTCACGAGGTCGTCGCCGTCTCGCGCCGCAACGGCGTGGACGTGCGCGACGAGGCGGCGCTGAACGCCGCGCTGGCGGGCTGCGACGGCGTCGCGCACTGCGCCGGTATCAACCGCGAGTTGACGGGCCAGCGCTACGCCGACGTGCACGTCGAGGGCACGCGGCGCGTGGTGGCCGCGGCGCGCGCGCAAGGCGTCCCGCGCGTCGCGCTGATGAGCTTCCTGCGCGCGCGACCCGACTGCGGCTCGCCGTACCACGAGTCGAAGTGGGCCGCCGAGGAGATCGTGCGCTCGTCGGGCCTGACCTACACGATCCTGAAGCCCGGCGTGATCCACGGGCGCGGCGATCACCTTCTGGACCACCTGTCGAGGGCGCTGCACACCTTCCCCGTCTTCGGGCTCGTGGGCGCGCGGCCCCGCCCGATGCGCCCCGTCGCGGTCGAGGACGTCGCGCGCGTCCTCGCCGCGGGCCTCGGCGACGAGCGCCTCGCCGGCAAGACCGTCGCCGTGACCGGGCCGACGCTGACCGACCTGGCCGGCGTCGTGCGGAAGGTCGGGCGCGTGGTCGGCAAGCAGCCGCTGCTGGTGCCCCTGCCCGTCGCGACGCACCGCGCGCTCGCGTTGGTCCTGGAGCGGACGATGCGCGTCCCGCTCGTCTCGCTGGCGCAGGTGCGCATCCTGTCGGAGTCGCTCGTCGAGCCGTGGGGCGAGGTCGACGCGCTGCCCGCCGACCTCGCGCCGCGCGTCCCCTTCGACGCGGCGACGATCGCGCCGCGCCTGCCGCGGGCCGGCGCGTTCCGGCCCGAGGACTTCCGACTGACGGCTTGCCCGCGCTGAAGCCGGGGCGCCCGCGCGCCGTCAGAACAGCTCGACCTGCATGCCCGGCGGGATCAGGTCCTGGCGCTCGAGGTCCAGGTAGAGCTCGTTGAAGTGGCGGCGGGCCGTCGTCGGCAAGCGGCCGTAGCGGGACTGGATGGACTCGCCGCCCGCGTCGGCGGGGAACACGTTGCGCGCCTCGACGGGGTCGCGGTGCATGTCGTACAGCTGCCACTCCCAGCGGACGTCGGGGGACGGCTTGCGGCCGGCGCGGATCCACAGCAGCTTCCAGCCGTCGTGGCTCTGGTCGCTGACGAAGCGCACGGCGTTCTGCTGGTCACCGGAGAAGATGTCGTCCGCGAAGCCGTTCTGGAAGGCGCGCTGGGTGTAGTGGCGTCGCCCCTCGCCGGCGGTCGCGTCGAGCCCGCGCCGCAGGTACCCGTGCGCCTCGTCGAGCGGCACGCCCAGCCAGCGGCACAGCTCCTCGTGCAGGTCCTCGACGCCGACCAGGCCGCTCCACACGCGCGGCGCGTCGCCGTCGCCCGGCGACGCGACGAGCGGGCCGGCGATCACGCACGCCGCGCCGATGCCGCCCTGCCACGGGCTGCGCTTGGAGTGCGACGGCATGTAGGGGTTCGACCCCGGACCCGCCGGCGGCAGCGACGGGCTGCTGCCGGAGTCCAGCATGTTCGTCGTCGAACCGTTGTCGGACAGGAACACGAACATCGTGTCCGCGCGCTCGTCGTCCGTCAGCGCCTCGTCGATCAGGCGACAACACGTGTCCACCGACTGCAGGAACGCGCGC
>JAUHYB010000695.1 GCA_030426745.1 bacterium | reverse complement strand
GAGCTGCTGTACACCTACGACGCGCCCGCGGGCTGGGTCCCCGGCGACCTCGTCGCGCTGCAAGCGATGGTGTTGACGGCGGAGGGCTACCGCCTGTCGAACTCCGCGGCGGTCGTGTTGCACTGACGTAGCAGCGTCGAGCGGGAACGTATGGAGCCGGGCTCTTTCGTTCAGCGCCGCGGCGCGCGCCAGCCGCCGCCGAGGCGCTTGGCGAGCAGGCGGTCGGCGAGGCGCGGGGCGAAGAGGCCGAGGGCGGTCAGGGCGAGCCATTTGGCGCGCATGCTGCGCTCGGGCTTCGGGTGTCGCGCGAGGGCGAGGACTTCGGCGGCGACGTCCTCGGGGCCTGCGGCGCCGGCGAGGTCGGGGTCGGGCAGGCCGCTCGGGTTCGGTTGCGCCTCGAAGAAGCCCGTCGCGGTCAGCGCCGGGTTCAGCGTGCACACGGCGACGTCCTCGTCCGCCCACTCGACGCGCAGGCCCTCGGAGAAGGAACACAGCGCGGCCTTGCTCGCCGCGTAGGCGGTCTGGCCGGGGATGCCGCGGCGGCCGACGACGGACGCGAGGTTCACGACGACCGGCGCGCGGCCGCGGCGCAACAAGGGCAGCGCGGCGCGGCAGACCAGGAAGGGGGCGACCGCGTTCGTCCGGAAGGTGTCGAGCAGCAGCTCGGGGTCCAGCTCGTCGACCTTCGCGCGGTAGCCGAGCCCCGCGTTGTTCACGACCAGCTCGAGGCCGTCGTAGCGCTCCGCCACCTGCTGCAGCGCGCGCTCGATCGCCGCGGGGTCGCGCAGGTCGCAGGCGACCGCGAGGTGCTGCGCGCCGCCGACCGCCGGCAGCTCCGCGCGCACGGCCTCGAGCGCGTCGGCGCGCCGCGCGAGCAGCGCGACCGACCAGCCGTCCCGCGCCAGCGCCCGCGCGGTCGCCGCGCCGATCCCCGACGACGCGCCGGTGACGAGCGCTCGCGGGGCCGCAGCGTGTGCGTTCGACCGCGTGCCGGTGTCCGCGGACGCGCCGGCGTTCCGCGCATCGTCCGCGGCGGCGGCCGACCCGCCGCTCATCGTCCCGTCGTCTTCGACAGGATTTGGCGGCGGTCCGCCCACTCGTTGCGCTTCTTGATCAGCGCGTTGATCTCGGCGTTGCCGTCGCCGTACTGCTCGAGCAGCTCCTCCTCGAGCTGGCGCGTGTCGTCGATGATCTCGGTGTAGCGCTTCTTCGCCGCGACGCCGTTCTCGCGGAAGCCGGTGTGGTCGCCCGCTTCCTTCGCGGCCTGCGCGGCCTGGAACAGCGCCTCGGCCTCGGTCGCGCCCTTCAGCGCGGCGAGCCAGGTCGAGTTCGTGTCGACGACGCCGCGCGGCGCCGGCGGGTAGGTCTTCTTCGGCGCGCTCTCGACGGGCGTCGTCGAGCCGGGCTTCACCGGCTCGCCCTCGCGCGGCAGGTCGGCGAAGGGCACGCGGCGGTTGTCGATGACCTCCGGTTGCTCGGCGGCCTCCTCGTTCGACTGCGCGATCATGCGCGCGAAGAACAGCGCGCCGGCG